>JAZBNU010000417.1:0-16418 GCA_036350815.1 Desulfopila sp. | reverse complement strand
TTTTTTACTATCCGGGGGTGGGCTGTTCTTGCTCTTGTATCCTTTGCCGCGGCAGTCTTCACATTCACACAGACAGCAACCCTGGACCGCAGTCTCAACTCCGAATGCGGCCACTCAATTGTTGCCTTGGAGATGGCAGGCTCAACCGTTTCCGCCGCTACAATCATCACCGACTATCAAACATGTCGCATAGGTGACAGTCCTGGCCTTGAGGTTGCTCGTACCCTGCAGAATCTGGACTGGCTTCTGATAGCAGCGTATACTCTATCTCTCTTCTCGGCCCTTTGCCTGTTGAGCCTTATGACAGGATTGAAGCCACTTGGGAAAAATGTATTGATATTTTATCTGCCTCCCGTCATTGGTGGTTTGGATTGCTTGGAAAACGTTGTAATGTCTATTCTGTTTGACAGGTTCCCAGATATTATCGAGTGGCATGTGGAAGTTATGACCCTGGCGGCATTTTTTAAATTCGCTCTTTCTACCATTCTCCTTTTTGCCCTTGCCTATCTCTTCGGCTGTTGGCTGATGGATTGGAGCAGCCGACGAGGGAAAACAACTGATCCACAGATCCAGAGAACGCTCGATGAAGTAATAAACGCAGAATCGATCTATCTCAGGTTCCGTCGGGAAAAAGCAGGAATCCCCGAAGATGGCCCGCCTGTAGGACTTTCTTCTTCCGGCGGCGGGATCCGTTCTGCCACCGTTAACCTCGGAGTGTTTGAGAAACTCCTTGATTCGGATCTCATGCGCCGTGTGGACTACCACGCCACCGTTTCCGGAGGCGGCTATATCGGCTCCACCCTGGCCAGTCTATTGTCCTTTAAGAAAAAGGACAATCTCATTGACATCACTCAAGCAGAACGGGCGGCCGCTGAAGAGGATAATCAAAGCCAATATCACTACAACCCGGGAGACACCCCACATTTTGACTGCGCCAAAATCGACCGACGGCCGTTCAGCCTTTCCGGACCTGGTTATAGCGATGATCAACCGCCTTTCCTCTCCCGCTGGATGGTTCTCAACCACTTGCGATCTTTCGGTGATTTTCTCGTCCGTCGCCGCCGCCTGCTGAGTCGCGATGTACTGCGCACGGTCGGAACGGTACTCTCCGGCATGACGGCGACGCTCAGCATGTTCGCGCTGGCCGCCCTACTCTGTTCTTCCCTGGCCTTCGTCCTGCTCAGCCTAGTGGACCAGGGTCAAGAGTCATTAAAACTGGGGATTGGTATTGCCTCTTTAGGACAATATGTACAAGGCTTTGCCCTGAGTGGTTGTCTACGGGCCTTCCTTTGCGGTGCGATACTCCTCGCTATCCTCTTGACATTGCACAACTGGCTGGCTGGAACTATCAAGGTGCAACTCTTTATTCGTGATGGCGATACTGTTGATGACTGTCGGGAGCATCGCGGCCTATGGATAATTGGTACCCTCCTGGCCATTTCCGCCTTTCTAATCCCTCATCTTTTCGGTGGCCCGATGGTCGGAGTCATGGCACCTGCCGCCTTTCTGGGAGGAGCAACCATGACAGCAGCTGCAGCCTATCTGCTGCTTTCTCTGTCCGACGATGCCTTCCGCTTCTGGTCTCTGCCGGAAGAACCAAGCCGTTTGAACCGGTCTTTGCTGAGTTCCATGTTTGGCCTTGCCCTCGCTTACTTCTGTTTTGCCATTATTCTTGGTTTTACGCCATGGCTGGTCGGCAAACTGCTCAATTCCGGCGGAGTAGACCTGCAGGACAACGGAGCTCTTGAGACGACCGGTATCACCGGTCTGCTGTCAGCAATCATTACCGGCCTGGTAGCATGGTACCGTGCGGCCGGTTCGATAAGCAGCACCAAGGATAATTATAAAAAAATCGCGCGTCCTCTGACAAAAGCCTATCACTCTGCCAAAAATCTTCTTCTGGCCCTTCCTATAATTATCCTGGTAATGATCGTTCTACTCATCAGTTCAACCTGTGTGGTCTGGTTAGTGAATCATTTCACCTTTGCGGGACAAGGAGGCCAGGCCTACCTTCTCCTCAGCTGCTTCCTGTTGCTGGTTGTGATTTTTATCGGCTACACTGTCGATTTCAATAAACTCTCATTGCACTACTTCTACCGTGACCGTCTTGCCGAGGCATATCTCACTACTTATGGCCCGGCGACAAATCAACCGGACAGTCTCGAGGTGAAAAGGGATAATATTGAAATGAAACTCGTTGACCTTCATGGCAGTTGTAAAACACTATCGACAGCTCCGTCACACGGAAAAGATGCGTATATTACCCTCCACGAGTATGGTCCTTCTCAAGCGTCACACAGTTTCGCCGGGGCTCTTTCAACTGCACTCAGCAGTCGTGTGGTTACTCCTGAGCTCTTAAACGCCATGCCCATACCAAAAAGTGTAAAACAACGGATGGGCCTGGCAGATGACGTACGGATTAAATACCTTACAAATGCAGCCACCTCGGCTCCCTACCATCTCTACTGTACCTGCCTCAATCTCACCACTGATCGCAATATGCTGCTGCGTACGAGAAAATCCGATATCTTTATCTTCAGTAAACTCTATTGCGGTTCGAAGACAACTTCCTTTGTCCCGACCCGCAGTTATCGACGTGGGAAAACAAAGGTAGCCCGAGCCATGACTATTTCCGGCGCCGCACTCAACTCATCGCTTGGCCGAAAAACCTTTTTTGCCCAGTCTTTTGCTGCAACACTCTTTAACCTGCGCCTTGGTCAATGGTTAGAGAACCCAGGGTACAAAAACGGTAGCTGCGCCCACAAGCAGGAGGATCTCGTCTTCTGGCCCGCATATCTCCTCCTTGAGGCCTTTGGTGTAAGCGACAACCGACGCCGTCTGATACATCTCAGCGATGGAGGCCATACCGGCGACAACCTTGGCATCATACCGCTCATTGAGCGGCGTTGCGAACTTATAGTCGCCGTCGATGCCGAGGCTGATCCGGACTATGATTTCGGCTCATTGCTCACCGCGCTGAATTATCTGCATATTGAAGGAAAAGTCCGTATCCATCTTGAAGTAGCACCAATAATCCCGGATCCCAAAACCGGCCTCAGCCTTTCCCCCTTTGTCCTTGGTGAAATTGAGTATCTTGATCTACATAAAAATGTCGTCGCCAAAGGCTGCCTCCTGTTGTTGAAATCGGCAGTGACGGAAGAAATGTCTCTGCAGCTGCGTCGGCACAAGGAACGCTTTCCACTTTTTCCCCAGGAGAGCACCGCCGATCAGTTTTTCAGTGAGGACCAGTTTGAGGCCTACCGTATACTTGGTCGATCGATTGGAGATATCCTGCTGTTGGCTCTGCCCTCACTTGCCGATGGTAAAATTGATTGCGATCAACTTCGAAGAGAATATACCAGTTGGCTGGAAAAATTGGCGAGACTGCCAAAGCGGATAATCACCAGACTACCCAGGAGAAATGAGCATCCAGACCGCTCTTAAACCGGTCTGGATGCGTACCTCCAATACTCCTGGCAACAATATCCTGCTTTTTCTTATAGGGATGACCTGGCAATGAAAACTACCCAGGAGAAGAGAATCAAAAAATAGACGAAATATTGGGCCAAAACGACAGTTCTTTTTATCTCTTTGGCTGCCGGAACCCTTAACAAACCAGGAATTAAGAGAAAAAACGGCGTTGTAAAACCGATAATGAAAAACATACCGAGCGCACCGAACTCCCCAGGGTCAAAACCAAACATAAGCACTGTCTGAGCCAAAGCCCCAACTGCAAAGACCACTGCAGCATAGAGCGGCCATATCGAACCTGGAACGCTTCCTGTGCTTACAGATTGTCCATTTTCATTCTTGAGCGTTTCTGCGGCGTCACTGTTCTCCAGTGTAGCTCGACCATCGCCATGCCCTTTTTTCATGATATACGCAGAAATTATCCAGAGAACCGGGAGAAGAAGCAGGCTCGCCAGGATGGAGAGAAAGGAAGCAACCCAATACAGGGCAAGAGCAGGCCCGCTTTCCAGGTTCTTTACCTTGCTGATCCAGTGAAGAAGCAATCCAATCCAGGCAACGAAAAAGCAATGTGTGACAATCGACAACCAGTCAATAAGATAAGAGGGTGAAACTACCATTTGAACAAACAGAAGAATAAAATCGCAGCCAAAGAGTATGAATATCTTGCTGTAATTACGTCTAAGCAGCAATGCTGTCTCATTTTCCATTTTGATCCACCGTCACGTCGTAATGCAAAGATAGTCTTCCACAATATACGTCGAACACGCATATATCCCTGGCGGGGTACCTTCTTTCAGCGGCGTGTTCAAGCATTTTTAAGCTGCTTCGGGATTCTACTCTACACCTACAGGTCCCAAAATGAGAAGATGGTCACAGTAACGCCTGACGTACTTTCAGACCCAACTCCTGGAAGGAAAATGGCTTCTGTAAAAAACAGACATCAGGGTCCAGAACACCGTGGTGAGCAATAACATTAGACGTATACCCTGAAGTATAAAGACATTTCAGGTCTTTATTCGCTGCCTGAAGTCGCTGTTGCAAATCACGACCATTCATTTCCGGCATAACCACATCGGTTACAAGCAATGCTACTTGAGAGCCATGTTCTTTGAATAGATCCAGAGCCTTTCCAGGGGATCCTGCCGTATACACCTGATATCCAAGCATCTTCAACATACTTGAAAACATTTCAAGGATAAAGGCATCGTCTTCAACAACCAGAATCGTTTCACCATAGCCGTTGATATCCTCAATTACCTGAGCACCCTGAGACTCTTCCCTCGCACCGGAATAATGCGGTAGATAGACTCTGAAAGTCGTGCCTGTTCCAGGCTCACTGTAGACGTGAATGAAACCACCGTTCTGCTGAACAATTCCGTAGACGGTAGCCAATCCCATCCCTGTTCCCTTTCCTGAAGTTTTGGTTGTATAGAAGGGTTCATAAATGTGAGTCATGGTTTCCCTGTCCATGCCGCAGCCGTTATCGGTGATAGCAAGCATAAGATACTCACCAGGTCTGCTGTCCGGATTAAGGCGGCAATAGTCGGAATCGATGACGATATTGGCAGTTTCCAGCTCAATTTTTCCACATCCGCTGATAGCATCCCTGGCGTTGACACACAGATTTATCAGCAGCTGATCTATCTGGCTTGGATCGATCCACACCGGCCACGGGTCTTTTTCTGCCCGGAAAGAAAGAAGTATATCATCACCTATCAGACGATGTAACATTTTCAGTGTTTGCTCAATAGCTTCATTGATATTAACATAGTGGGGTGCCACCGTCTGCCTGCGGGCAAACGCAAGAAGCTGCCGGACCAGATCACTTGAGCGGTTGGTTGTGTCCTGGATAATTCGCAGATGCTCACCAAGAGGAGTATTCTGGTCCACGCTTAAGAGGGCCAGCTGAGCATGCCCTAAAATTACCGTCAACATGTTATTGAAGTCATGCGCTATTCCCCCAGCCAGCCTGCCTATTGACTCCATTTTCTGATTCTGCCGCAACTGTTCCTGGAGTTTCTCCTTCTCCTTCTCGGCCCGTTTTACATCGGTAATATCGCGAATCATCTCAATTGCGCCGGTTCGGTTGTTCGCATGGTCATAAATTGGGGCTGCGACTCCCCATAAATGTATGCCATCACCATCATTGAAATGTGCAAGAAAAGACTCTGCAAAAATGCCTTTTTCAGTTCGCCTTATGAAGGTATAGCTCTGCTCCACCTCCTCCATGGAAAAATCCAGCAGGTCGATCAGCATTGGCCGTCGCTGAGCAAAAAATGGCTCAGCATAGGCAAAATCACCTTTGCCTATAATCTCTTCACGCATCACACCGGTCATCTCTTCGGCGGCCCGATTCCAGACGACAACATTCTTCTTTTTATCTACAATGAAAGTGGCATCAGGAAGAAAATCAATTATGTCTACAAGAAATTGTCTTTCCTCTCGAAGAGTCTGCTCTGCTTTTTTCTGCTCTTCGTTTTTAGTGCGAATCTTTTCCGCCATTTCGTTGAAATGAGAAACAAGAACATTGATATCGGCATACTGGGTAGGAACAATCTGTGTTGCATAGTCCCCTCGAGAAAGATCCTCAATCGCCAGGAAAATTTTCTCAAAAGGTGACTGCGCCCTTCTGGTGATGTAGCTGCTGGCAGTAATATTAGCCAGCAGCACGGCGGCAATTATGACCAGACAGAAAAGAAAAAGCATCAGCTGACTGTCCAGTATTTCCGAATCACTGAATGTGATAGTAAATGAACCGAGTTCCAACCCCTGTCCGAAAATTTTGCGGCTGATGGAGGGGATTCGCTCGGAAAAATTACCGGATTGATCATTCAGTAATTCACCGGTGGCGGTCGAAACCAGCTCAATCCCGGCAATTTTTCCGGATAAAAGAAATGCTCTGGCAATACGGACAGCCGACGCATCATCGACATTATAAAGCGGAACTTCAAGCAGAGATTCCAGCTCATCTGCGATACTCAACGACCTGGATTCCAGAGAGGAGAGCTTGTAATACGAAAACGCAACAACAGAAACAGCAGCGACGAAGACCATGATCAGCATCGACAAAAGGATAATCAACAGACGCACTTCATCCAGCAGAGTTCGAGACAATGGTTTAATTTTCATCTAACTATCTGTATTTGTTAAGAATGGATTCTACAGTTCCATCGTCCATCATTTTTCTCATGATGCTCTCCAGAGCATCGCCATAGGTTGTTGCCGCACCGGATTTTCTTGACAATGTAATGAACAGCTCCGTTTTTCTGTCCGGCAAAAAATCAGTCGGTTCGGTCTTCTCGACCAATTGTAGACGACGGCGTTCATAGGAGATATTCGGCTCTGTTCCAATAATCAGGTCGAGACGTTTCAAAGCAAGAACCTGCAGCAGCTGCGTTTCATTCGACAGCCCAACTTTCTGGAGCTTCTCGTCGGAGTTGAAAGGCTCGAAATAGGCAGAATGAAGGGAGTATCCGATGCTTTTACCATAAAGATCCTGGTAGGACCTTACGGTATGACCTTTCCCCGGTTGGGTATAAAAAACGGGACGTACGGCATAATAGCTGACCGGTACATACTGCATGAAAACTTCCCGCTCTGCCGTCCAGGCTGCACCGGTTATCATGTCAGCATTGCCATCACGCATCATTTCAAGAGCACGTGCCCACGGATGCCTCTGAACTTCAATAGGAACGCCGAGTTCCTGCTCCAATGCAGTAACAATATCAATATCAATCCCGCGAAATCCGTTAGGGCTGGAAGCATCATTTATTCTGAACGGCGGCCATTCCTCAGTGACCATGACAAGGTACTCGTCTTTCCCTGAAGCTGCGGCTGTCAATATGAATAGAGCAAACAGAAGAAAAACCGGTAATCTAAACATGTCACCTCTCAAACAAGTCTTTGAGATTGCCTTCCTGACTCTAAGGGGTATGAGAAACTGTTCGATATGATATTGCCGAGTAACGCGAAAATGGGGAAGAACAACAGGCTTCTGTCCTGAAAGCGATCGTGATTTTGCTGCTTATCCTCCCCAAATTCTTCCTATAAAAAAATAGTATCCTTTTTTAAAACTCTATTCCATGTTTTTTTCCATTCCACATCCCTCTGATACTTTCTCCTCGTATATTCCACCTCAACATAAATCGCTCCCTGAGCCATTCTGTTGAACTGCACGAGTTGATATGTATTAAACGCCGAAGAGCTGCAGAGGGAGCAGGCAGATTCCTGTGAAAAGCACCGCTCTATTTTCCCGCGAGCTTTTTGAAGGCGGTTATGCTAAGCAATATGTTCACAACAATGAATATTTTTCTCTGTTCCTAACTTCGTGTGATCTGGCAGTCGAAAATACCTCGGCTGATACGTTCCAACAAAAACATCAACAAAAGACTATGGACATAAGCAGCGCACAAAAGATATTGAAAGGTGACCAATATGCCACACTTACTGGAGTAGAAGTTCTGGAGGCAGGAAAAGGCTACTGCAAAGCCCGCTTAATCATAACAAAAAAGCATCTTAACGCTGCAGGAGTAGTTCAGGGTGGTGCTATTTTTACACTTGCGGACCTTGCCTTTGCCATTGCCTCCAACAGTCACGGCCCACTGGCCTTGGCCATCAATGTCAACATTTCCTTTCTTGCCGGCAAGTCGGAAGGGGTTCTATATGCCGCTGCAACAGAAGTTGCCCAGCCAAAACGGCTTGGAGCCTATGATGTTCTGGTGACTGATGAGGAACATGAAATCATTGCCCGTTTCAACGGCATGGTCTACAGAAAGAAACAGCAGCTTCAGTAAGTCAGGTCAGACGCACTAATATTCCCCAGTTTTTACTCAGCATGCCTGATTCTTCAGTCCAGCTCTCCCTCCAGGACAGAGTCTTACAACATTACCCTTCTTCAGGAAGGGATAACAGACCATTGTCTTCAGCGGTTACTCCGGTATCCGGATGCCAGCGCCACAAGCGAAGGTGGTCTGGAAAAGCGTGCGGCTTGAAGATTGATTTGCCCAGCAGCATTCGCAAACACTCTTCTATTCCTTCAGTTATGGTCGGGTGAGGATAAACGCTCTTCAAAATATCGAGAACCCCTTTACCATGATCCATAAAATGAGCAATCGACATAATCGTGCTTGATACTTGCGGTCCTGCCGCCCTCATCCCCAGAATACGCTGCTGTTCATCATCGGTAACAAGTATTTTCACAAAACCATGGGTAGCCCGCATGGCAATCGCACGATTACAAAGAAGATTAGAAAAATATGCCGCACGGTAAGGGATCTTTTTCCTCTGACACGCCTTTTCGTTTAAACCAATTGCTGCTACCGCCGGGTAAAAGAACATTACCGTGGACATATTGTCATAATTGAGCGGCCAGCGATTTTTCTGAAACATATGCTTAACCGCATAGCGACCCTCCATCTCGGCAATATTGACCAGGGCAGGATGATGAGTGATATCTCCAGCAGCGTAGATATTTTCTTTAACACAACAATTCTCATCAGTTTTCAAAATACCGGATTTGCTGGTATCTATCCCAAGATTTTCCAGGCCCATACCGGAGCGATCAAAGGTTCGTCCAATGGAGATAAAGGCAGCGTCAGCCTCTATCACCTCTGAATGGCCTTTTTTATAGTCCAGAATCACCTGAAGGCAATCGGTTCGGTGCACAACATCCCTGACCTGTGCCGAATGAATAATCCTTACACCGCTGCGCACCAGGTTATCATTGACAAAGGAAGAAATATCTTCGTCTTCATATGGTATGACCCTGCTTGCATGATCAATCAGGTACACCTTTGACTGGCCAAAATTTGAAAAAATCGTGGCATACTCGCAGCCGATGATCCCTGCTCCTATGATCACCAGTCTTTCCGGAAAACACTGCAGATTTAGGATACCATCGGAATTGAGCACCCGACGCTGATCCATAATAATATGGGGGAAGTTTCTTGGCCGGGTTCCTGTAGCGATAAGAAAATATCGGGCTTTGACTTCCTCACATCTACCATCGGGATAGCTGACTTCCACTGCCTCATGAGAAAGAAAACGCCCCCAGCCATTCTTCAAAGTCAGCGATCCCGGTCCTTTCCATCTTTCCGGAGAGAAACTCTCAATCTGGGAGAGCATCTGGTACTGCTTTTCCTTGACGGCCTGCAGCACAGTACGGCGCACGGCACAATAATCAACAGATAGAGAAGCAGCGTTATAACCACGATCCTGTTTGGCCGCAATGGCATAATCTTTGGCCAGTTCCCACATGGTTTTGGATGCCATTGCTCCCCACATGACTCCGGCACCGCCAATCTCTGCACCCTCGACAATGCAGACCTTTTTACCAAAATCAAGAGCACGCATAGCACCGGCAAAACCTGCCGGACCGCATCCAAGCACGCAAACATCAAAAATTTCTGATTGATTCAAACGCATATCAGTAGGTTTTTGGATGGTAACAGGCTACTTCACACTCATCGAGAATCTGGATTGCGGGCGCTTTTTTGGTGCACTCTTCCGTCATATATGGACAACGGGGATGAAATGTACATCCTGAAGGAGGTGCAATAGGTGAGGGCAACTCACCATGAAGTACAATCCGCTCCTTGGTGCGGAAAGGATCTGCAACCGGAGTAGCGGACAGCAGCGCTCTCGTATAGGGATGGTGCGGTCTGGAAAAAATGTTATCCCGGCTGCCAAATTCAATAGGCCTTCCAAGGTACATCACCATTACATCATCAGCGGTGTGTTTGACAACTGAGAGATCATGGCTGATAAAGAGATAAGCGAGATTAAATTCGTCCTGAAGATACGTCAGCAGATTGAGAATCTGCGCCTGGATGGAAACATCAAGGGCGGAAACGGGTTCATCAAGCACGAGAATTTCCGGGTTGAGCATCAAGGCCCGGGCAACCGCAATCCGCTGTCGCTGTCCACCGGAAAACATATGGGGATAGCGCTCATAGTGCTCCGGTCGAAGTCCTACGAGATCAAGCATATTCTTGGCCTTACTGCGCCGTTCTTTTTTTCCCAGCGAGGTGTTGACAAGAAGCGGCTCTTCCAGACACATACCGATTTTCTGTCGTGGGTTCAAAGAGCCATAGGGATCCTGAAAGATAATCTGCACTTTGGAATGCAGCGCTCTTTTCGTTGCGTTATCAGCTTTGATTATATCAACATCCTGTATCTTCAACTCACCCGCGGTGGGAGCTTCGATCATGGTCACAAGCCGCGCCAGCGTCGATTTTCCACAACCTGACTCTCCCACGACTGCCAGCGTCCTGCCTTTTTCGAGTTTGAATGTGGCTCCATCAAGAGCCTTGAGAATGGCTGGCTGGCGAAAAGCGCCTCTCTTTATTTCATAATGACGCTTCAGATCCGAAGCTTCGAGAACAATATTCCCCTCCATCATGCCACCTCCATTTTCTCTGGATAGTTTTGCGGAACTCCCTTTTCCAGCGGGTAATGGCACAGTGCCCTGCCCAGATTTTCATCTGCGGGCAAAGGGGGCGTGGAAAGGCAGAGATCAGTGGCATATTTACAACGGGGGGAAAAAAGACACCCGGAAGGTTTGTCGAATTGGCCGGGCACAACTCCAAGGATGGAGGGCAGTGTCTTGGAGGTGGATCGTTCCGGCAGAGAATCAAGCAAAGCTGAGGTGTAGGGGTGGTGAGGATTGGAAAAAAGCCCTTTCACCTGCTGCTGTTCCACCTGCTGTCCGGCGTACTGGACCACAACTTTTTCCGCGGTTTCTGCGACAACTCCCATATCATGGGTAATCAAGACGAGCGACATCTGCTTTTCACGCTGCAGTGACAAAAGCAGGTCCAGAATCTGCGCCTGAATAGTGACATCAAGCGCTGTGGTCGGCTCATCCGCTATAAGCAGGCGTGGATTACAGGAAATTGCGATGGCAATCATGACCCGTTGATTCATTCCGCCTGAAAGTTGATGAGGAAATGCGGAAAGCCTCTTCTGCGGTTCCGGGATGCCGACCTGGTCAAGCAGTTCAATTGCTCGTTTCTTTCTCTCACTGCGTCCCATGCCGTAATGTATCTTCAGCGCCTCAGAGAGCTGAAACCCAACGGTAAAGCAGGGATTCAGGCTTGTCATTGGTTCCTGAAAGATCATCGCCATTTCGTTTCCGATAATTTTCCGCAGATTTTTGTTGCTGATGGTCGTGAGATCTTTTCCGTCAAATTTCAGTACATCGGCAGTCACCGTGGCCGTCCAGGGCAAAAGTCCCATCAGGGCAAGCATGGCAACGGATTTCCCGGACCCTGACTCTCCCACTATAGAGACAATCTCACCGGGATTAATACTCAGAGAAACACGGTCGACAGCTGTGAACATTCCACCAGCGGTTTGAAAGGCGACCGATAAATTCTTAATTTCAAGCAAAGACATGATAGTTATCAGGAACGTTTGAGTTTTGGATCAAGGGCATCACGCAAACCATCACCCATCACATTAATAGCCAGAACCGTAGTCAGAATAGCTACTCCTGGAAAGGTAACAACCCACCAGGCACGAAGTATAAACTCTCTCGCCTCAGCAAGCATGGTGCCCCATTCAGGCGCTGGAGGCTGCGCTCCCATACCGAGAAAACCAAGAGCCGCGGCATCGAGAATAGCTGTGGAAAAACTAAGCGCCGCCTGCACAATCAGAGGCGCCATGCAATTGGGTAAAACCGTAATAAACATAAGCCTCAGTGTCTTGACCCCGATAATACGGGAGGCGGTTACATAATCCTTGGTCATCTCAGACATGACCGCAGCCCGAGTAAGCCGGACATAATGTGGCTGCTGCACGATGGCTATGGCTATCATGGCGTTGATAAGACTCGGCCCGAGAATAGCAACAAGAACCAGCGCCAGGAGAAGGCTGGGAAAGGCCAGGACGACATCCATGATTCGCATGATGAAGGTGTCCAGCCTGCCTCGGAAAAATCCAGCTGACAGTCCAAGTATCACTCCCACGACCAGTGACATTGAAACAACGATACACCCGATAAATAGAGAAAATCTGGCTCCATATATCAACCGTGACAACATATCTCTACCAACAGCATCCGTACCTAAAAGAAATCGCAGATCACCACCGCTTTGCCAGAAAGGCGGCTGCAGAAGAGCATCACGATACTGTTGATTGGGGGCATGCGGCGCAATAAAATCGGCGAATACGGCGATGAGAATTATCGTGATAAAAAAGAACAGCCCGAAAACCGCACCGCGATTCTCACTGAAATAGGCCCAGAACTCACGTAACAGGGCTATTCTTCCCACCGGCCGACTGTCCAGGTCCAGTTCCTGTGTGATTACTGCTTCTTCCATGCTTAATCCGTATGTCTGATTTGAGGGTTGATGAAACCATATAAGATATCCACCACCAGGTTGACTATCATGACAATGGCGGCGATGAGCAGAAGTCCTCCCTGCACCGAAGGATAATCGCGGCGAAATATGGAATCAACCATCCATTTGCCTATCCCCGGCCAGGAGAAGATTGTTTCTGTCAGAATGGCACCGGCAAAGAGCACACCAACCTGCAGACCGATAACCGTGATTACGGGAATCATGGCGTTTCGCAATGCATGAAGGCCGATCACTCGCCCAGGCCCAAGCCCTTTTGCTCTGGCTGTCCGGACATAGTCCTCGCTGAGAACTTCAAGCATGGCTGAACGTGTCTGCCTCGCAATAACGGCCAGCGGTATAGTCGCCAGCACAATTGCCGGCAATATGAGGTGTGAAAGCGCGGAGACAAAAGCCCCTTTCTGACCGGAAAGCAAACTGTCTATCAGCATAAATCCCGTAACCGGCTCAAAATAATACAACAGAGAGATTCTTCCGGACACAGGGGTCCAGCCCAGTATTCCGGAGAAGAAAATGATCAGCAGCAGACCCCACCAGAAGATCGGCATGGAATACCCCGTCAATGCTCCGGTCATAACCGTGTGATCGAAAAATGATCCCCGCTTTGTGGCTGCGATCATGCCGGCGGGCAGCCCAAAAAACACCGCCAGAAAAATTGCACAGAAAGAAAGCTCCATGGTCGCGGGAAACAGGGTGAAGAACTCTTTCAGAACCGGCTGTTTGGTTATAATGGAAGTACCGAAATCCCCGGAAAACAGATCCTTGAGATATATGCCGTACTGAATGAGAACAGGCTTATCATAGCCGAATTCTGCCATAAGCGCAGCATGGCGTTCCTCAGTCATTCCACGCTCACCAGCCATTAAGAGAACGGGATCACCCGGCAGAAGCCGTATAAAAACAAACGCCACAAGAGTCACCCCGAAAAATGTCGGGACAATAACACCTAATTTCCTGATGAAATACGAAAACATGGAAGTATTTTGAGAGCTGAGTGTGGAACAACATTAAAAAACGGGCCAGGTAACATTCGCTACCTGGCCCGGCGGGTCTTACTCTTTACTCCAGATCAACACCATAGAAGATGTGTCCGCCAAAAGGATCAATTTTAAAATCTACAACTTCTTTACGGACCGGTTTAAACACTACGGAATGGGCAATGGTTGCCCATGGGGCCTGCTCTTTGAAGACAACCTGTGCCTCTTCATAAAGCCTGGTGCGCTCATTTACATCAGCAACCACTTTTGCTTTCTGGATGAGGTCTTCAAAAGGCTGATGGCACCATTGGGCACGGTTAGATCCTCCGACACCGTCACACCCCAGCAGTACGGCAAGGAAGTTGTCTGGATCACCGTTGTCTCCAGTCCAGCCGAGAAGGATAGCGCCATCACGATCAATATCTTTGGAACGCTTGAGATACTCACCCCATTCATAGGATACGATCTCGGCTGTGACACCGATTTCAGCCATGTCGGCCTGGATCAGCTCAGCCATACGACGAGCGTTGGGATTGTAAGGCCGCTGCACCGGCATGGCCCAGATCTTCATGCTCAGATCTTTCACTCCTTCCGCCTCAAGCATCTTCTTGGCTTCGGCCGGATCATAGGTATCATCCTGCACTGCCTCATTGTATGACCAGATTGTTGGAGGAATAGGATTCTTGGCTATTTTGCCGGCACCTTGAAAAACTGCATCCAGAATAGCCTGCTTGTTGATGGCTTTATTGAGAGCTTTTCGTACTTTGGGATTGTCAAACGGAGCCATTTTGGTGTTGTAGGCCAGGTAACCGACATTCAGACCTTCCTGTTCCAGAACCTTGATTTCAGGATCCTTTTGCATGGCAGCAACATCTGCAGGATTGGGATACGGCATCACATGACACTCCCCTGCCTTCAGTTTCTGATAGCGGACAGAGGCATCAGGAGTAATGGCAAAGACCAGGTTGTCAATCGCTGCTTTACCGGCCCAGTAATCAGGGTTGGCTTTATAGCGAATAACCGCATCTTTCTGATACGCTACCAGCTGGAAAGGTCCAGTCCCTACTGGTTCGAGATCGATTTTTTCAGGCGTTCCGGCCGCCATCATGGCATCGGCATATTCTTTGGAATGAATTGAAGCAAAGTCCATACCGAGATTGGCTATCATTGGCGCTTCCGGCCTGTTGAGGATAAACTCTACCGTGTAATCATCAACTTTATTGATTTCTTTAAGGAGATCGGGCATGGACATTCCGTTGAAATACTCATAACTGCCGCCTGATACTTTATGGAACGGATGCTCTGCGTCAAACTGTCGCATAAAACTGAAAACAACGTCTTCGGCGTTAAAGTCACGGGTCGGGGTAAAATCTTTGGTGGTGTGAAATTTTACACCTTTGCGTAATTTAAAGACATAGCGCTTGCCATCGTCGGTGATATCCCAGCTTTCCGCCAACGCCGGAATAATTTTGGTTGTTCCACGCTCAAACTCAACCAGCCTGTTAAATACCTGTCTGGAGGAGGCATCAAAAGTAGTACCTGCAGTATAAAAGGCAGGGTTGAATCCCTCGGGGCTTCCCTCCGAACAATAGACAAGAGTTTTCGCCTGCGCGCTTAGTGCTCCCATGGTCAGCAATGAAGCGCCGCACAGGGCAATAAGCATTTTTTTTGTTTTTCTCATAGTATCCTCTCCGTTTTTTGGGTAACTCTGGTCTTCTTTATCAAGACCGTTTCTACTGCTCAACTGTCGCATCGGTATTATCCTTTACGCAAAGGTCACCTCAAAAACATCATTGCTATTCTTCCCTCTCCACATTCTTTTGATGTTTTAAAAACCTCTGCAAAATTTCCCGACACGGAATAATTACCATAATATAGGCGAGATTAAAAAATAGTAAATGGAATAATTACGAATTCATTATGAACAAATTTTTTCCAGAACAACAAAACAACGCATAATCAAGATGTTCTGCCGAGTTTCTTTCCTGACAGTTTCTTTCAAAGAGCGAGAATTTGACAACTCAACGCTTTCTTTTTACAAGGAAGAGACAACAAGCGTCAAGCTTAAATAATCTTCGCAAAAAAGCTGTTTTTTCTTTTATCCCATAGTCTCTCCGGTAAGAAAATAATTGCATGGAAAAGAAAAACAGCTTTTTCCGCCAGCTCAATCTTTTTCCTAGTCGCAAATCCCCCCAGAATCATCTACTGAAACGGTCCCCCGGACTTCTCATAAACATCGTGTCAACCCGAATTTCTCATGAACATTGTGTCGATTTTTTTAAATTACATGACATTCTAATATTTTAAATCGGTTTTCTTTCATAAGAAAACCATCCACAATGTTCACCGAAGGCCAGCCGATTTTACCGTGCCCGGAGTCTCATTTCGTTCGCTTACCTGCAACGTTGCCGAAACAAGGTGCATAGACAACTATAGCTCCTTGCTTCGCGCCTCGCATCCACAGCAACCTCGGCTGTTGAGAAATTCGGCCTAGAAACGACTTCCAACTTTTCTTGTCATTTTGTATAGAGTATCATATTGTTATTCTCAATAAAAACTGGATGTATCGCTACACACTCTACCCAGAGGAGAACTGATGATAACAGCCCGC
>JAZBNU010000416.1:0-13546 GCA_036350815.1 Desulfopila sp. | reverse complement strand
TTGAACTCCCAGTTGTCCTGATCTCCGAAATAGCGGCCTGCCTGGGCTTCCAGCTCCAGCGACAAAGCCTCATCAAAATAGCGGTTGATGGTCCAGGCGCCGGCCACCACAGCGACAGAGGCATCCCTGTAATCTGTATCCAGACTCAGTGTATCTTCCCAGTTCTCGCCTGTCATACGGCCACCGTAAAGGGAAAGAGCGAAGCCCTCCGCTCCGGCAGTACTGACATGACCTGCAATTACTATTATCATCAGGGCCAGTACCTTTCGTGTCTGAAGCATATTTCCTTTCATTAGAGCTCCATTATAACGATTAGAAATGTATACCAGTACCTACCGCGACAGTTTCTTGCGCAACAGACTGACTATCAAGTCATCTCAATACCATTATGCTAAAATGCAATATCATCAAAGTCAAACCAATTCAGTCTCTCAGAGAGGAGAGCGGCGAATCCAGAAAAATGCCTCTCTCTTGTGAAGGGGAAATCGGAGAGCTTTTTTTACAAGAGATTTGACTCGAGGAAACCCAAAAGCATATTTCTCCATGGAGAATAACCCTTTTCTACCATCACCGACCACTTCCGCCAGAGTTGGAAAATGGCCTGAAGATTAAGGAGGGAAATGACAGGAAGCATACCGGCCACGGAGACTATAATGCCGGCTGAAGAGTAGATAAGGTGCAGGAGAGTTCTTGATACAACGTGCTAATCCTGCCGCAAGGATTTTTCTCCAATGTCGTGCAGCTTCAGGACTGCGGCTTCCAGACCTTCTCTTTGTATGATTGGTCTGAGCTGAGACATGAAATTGCGCAACAGGCTCACCCCGTCTCTGTTGATATCAAAGATCAGCCACTTTCCCTGTCGCTTCCTGAGCGAATACACCAGCGATGATGGCTTGTCCCATGGGACAGTGTATCGCACCAGAGCCTTTTCGCCTTTTTGCTGTTCTTCTTTAAACTCAAGAGTTTTACCTGCAAAATCGACAATATTTTCAGCCATTACCTGACGAAAAACCGCAAGAAGGGCATCTGTAAAAGCTGCTTGGTCCTGCTTCTCTAGACTTTTCCAGCCGTTTCCATAGATATGCGCTGCAGCCAATGAAACAGCGATGTGTTTTTCGATGAAACCCACTGCAGCAGAGGCTTGCTGAGATTTCGATTCAACAGAGCCGACCTCTTCTGCATGCTCTGCCAGCAGCATATTCACGTTGAGATGAAACTCTTCCATCCAGGCAGCAGGGCCGCTCGGCTCTTGTATCTCAGTCGATACCAGCGGTGCAGCGCCTGCCACAAGAATCAACAGCAGCACAACCCCCTGCAGTCCTCTTTTTATGATGATGGGCGCGCCTGCACCAATGAAGCATATCGCTTGAAAATCAGCCATGACGAAGGGCCTCGGCAGGGTTTAACCCGGTTGCCCGCAATGCAGGATATATACTGCCGCAGATACCAAGAGCAAATGTCGCCAGACTGACTTCAGCAAGCAGCAGGACACTGATATCGGGCTGAATGAGACCCTGCATCTGCGGCGAATGAGAGATAAAATGCAGCCCTGATATTCCAAAACCTGCTCCCGCAACGCCCCCCGCCAACGACAGTGCCATTCCTTCAACAACAATGAGTGAGACTACCCTCGACCTCGACCAGCCAAGGGCGGCGAGAAGCCCCAATTCTTTCGTCCTTTCCATCACCGACATAAGCAATGTATTAAGGATAACCACAAGCCCTATAAACAGTGCGATCATGGATGTAGACCATGCCATGGCACGAAACAGTTTGAGAATCCGGTTATTTTGGGAAATATCCAACGCTTCAGTAAAAACAAAATCAGGAAACTGTTCTCTCAAAAGAGACAGTACCTCTTCGGCACGATGCCGATTAGAGTACTCTTCCAGTTTGAAATTTAAGGTGGATACCTGGTTGTAGCGGTTGTTCAGTTCCTGCAGTGCGGCAAGAGGCATGAGCATGGCATGGTTGCGCATAACACCTCCGCTCTTTGATATCCCGGTCAAGGTAAAGGTGAGCGTACGGATATCAATGGTGTCTCCAACTGCCAATCCCATTGTTTCTGCAACTTCATTGCCGACAACAATTCCGTAGGGATTGGCCGTTCCGGGAAGAGTACCTCGTTCCAGCGAAACACTTTCCCAGAGATAACTGTGTAACGGCCAGCCTGCGACGATGATCATTTCACCCGTGTCCAGATCTACTAAATCAACAAGTTCTCCGCTCACTTCAACAACCCCTGCCACTTCAGCCATTTTCCCTGCCTGATGCTGGTCTATGGAAGCAGAAAGAATGTCAACAATGCCGCGGGGAACGGCAAACACATGAGTGTCCCTCTCCAGCAAGGCATGCATCCAGGCATTTTCAAAGCCGCGGGACAGTCCCGTCAATGCGATAAAAGCACCAACAGCTGCCGCAATGCCCAACAGGGTAAAAAAAGTTCTGGTCTTCCTGCGAAACAGGTTTTTTGTCGCTATGGCCGCGAAACGCATCTATCCCTCCTTGTGTCAGAGAGTATTGCGCCGTCCTTTAGGCTGACAATTCGATCGGCAATTGTGGCAATCTCCCGCTCATGGGTGATCAGGACAACAGTCGTTCCATCCTCACGGTGAAGAGTGTAAAACAGATCAAGTATTTCTTGTGCCGTTACTGAATCCAGATTGCCGGTGGGTTCATCCGCCAGAATAACAGGTGGTGCATTGACAAGGCTCCTGGCTATAGCCACTCGCTGTTGCTCACCTCCGGATAATTCCGCGGGCATATGATCGGTACGATGGAGAAGACCAACACGCTCCAGCGCCGACAGGGCGATATGACGGCGTGCTGTTGAGTCGGAAACTCTGCCAAAAAGCGGAATTTCGACATTTTCAAGTGCTGACAGAGTAGGCAGAAGGTGGAAAGATTGAAATACATATCCTATCTTTCGCGCCCGCAGGCGGGTCCAGTCCTGAATGTTTCGGGGTGATTCGCCAAACACGGTTACCTTGCCCGTGTCCGCAAGATCAAGTCCTCCCATGAGATTAAGCAAGGTCGTTTTGCCGCTGCCGCTTGGGCCTATGATAGTGGCAAACTCTCCCGGCTCGATCCTGAGGCAGATATCGGTAATTGCTCCAACATTATTTTTTGCGTAATATTTTGAGACATTGTCCAGCTGCAGTGCCGCAGATGTATCCATTGGCTGGTTGGCAGATCTTCTTTCAGACATCATAGGAATAGTGAAGAACAGAAGAAAAAAACATTTTCAGCATGATTTTGGCGTCATTGTGGCAGGCCAAGCCGGCAAAACGTTGCCATGAGGAAGTAAAGAGCTCTACAGCCTCTTGACGGCACACCTGCAAAGCGCCGGAAGCCGCTACGAGTTCAACCGCCTCTGCCAGATAAACGTCCTGACTACGCATTTCCTCTGCACAGAATATCTCGAGGAATCGTGTCTTTTGCCCTTCATCCATCATTTGCAGGGCCCGAATAATAACATAGGTTGGTTTTGCCGAAGAGATATCCTCACCTCTGATCTTGCTCCATCCTTCACTGTTATTGAAATTATGTATATCATCGACAATCTGAAAGGCAACCCCGAAATTCCGCCCGAGAGCCCCATACACACTGCGTACTTTTCGCGGAGCTCTTGCAATAATGCAGGCCATCTCAGCAACGCCCTCGATTTGCGCCCCGGTTTTATATGCATACATCTGGAGAATTTTTTGATCAAACCCCTCTTTCAACCATCTGTCAATATTTTCAGGGGACAGGCTTTTCGACCAGTGGATATCGAGCCCCTGGCCAATGTGACAGCGACAGAGCATTTGCACCATGAGTTCGTAGGCTTTCAGCCGCTGCCCTGTGCTGAAACCAGGATGATCGCGTAGAAGAAGATAGGGAAGAAAATAGAGCGTATTACCGGCGTTTATTGCTGTATCTATACCATAACGTAAGTGGATGGCCTCTTCCCCTCTCCGGATGACAGAATTATCTTCAATATCATCAATAATAAGTGAACCAGTATGATTCAGCTCAGAAACTGCGGCAATAAGCTGGCTATATGGATCGGATGGCACCTCAAGGGATTCGAGAAAAAGTTTTGCACATATAGGCCGCCAGTGTTTGCCGTTTCTATCAAGAAGATCCCATGCCGGCTCAGCCAAAGATGCGGTGCAGCCTTCCGGGTCGTGGTACCATTCAGCTATGCCGATATTGTGCTCAAGCCAGTCTTGCGACAACTCCCGCGGCAGGAAGTCTTCAATATCCCGGTCTATTTTTCCGGTGAACCCCAGCAGATAGCCTTTTGTATCAAAAACATACCCATAACCATGGTACTCAACCCTGGCATGCCCCCTTACCCGCTCCCCCCGCAGTGTTCCGGAAACAGTGGCGACCCCTTCCCATATAGCACGAATAACGCCGAATATTGGTATCTCCTGATCAGGAACAACGGGAGATATATCAAGCAGCAGCTCCAGTTCTGGAATCTCAAGTCGTGAAAGAGATGGATATGCTATATGTGTTGTTTTACTCTGCCAGTAGCTGTGATGATGAAGCGTAAGCGTGCTGAAATGGCGTGATGAGCCATCCGCCAGCATAAGGTAGGCATCAGTTGCAACCACTGTTTGTTTACATAAATCTCTGAAAACATAAACAATGAGAGAATCACCATTGTCAAGCAAAAGCCCAAGCCAGTCCCAGCCATAGACAGAATTGCTATCTTCATCAGCATGAAAGAAGCCATAATTGGATCGCTGATAATCAAACCAAACCTGACCGGAGCACTCTGCTCCATCCGCCTGGCCTTTTAGATCAAAGCGGGGGCATGTCGTCCAGAAGCTGCTGCCGGCGGCGGAGGGCCGCTGATATTCAAAGGTATAGGTCGGGGAAGCTGGTGTTAACGAAAATCGGCACTTTGCCGTCAAAGGCAGATCGACATGCAACTGTAATGATTTTTTCGCAAAAAAAAGGTGAAAATCCTCCCATGCAATAGAGTTATCGCTCGCATCAATCAAAGGGGATGAGGGTATCAGTTCAATTGGTGCAGGAGGCCCATAGGCAACTATTTCATCACAATAGGCGTTGACGAGATGAGGGTTGAGGTTGGTCTCGATCTCATTCTTGCTGTCGATGAAAATATTGACAACATGCGGATCAACACGTGAAACACTCTTATGAGAGTAGCTCCAGCCGCTATGCAGCTCAGAAGCTATATATGAATGGCCATGGGAGCCTGTCCGGTCTTTTGCTGAGGTCCGAAACAGACAGACCATGAAATACCTGCGCTGCTGCTCATCTTGTAGTTCGTTGAAATATCCTTGAAAGAACCACCACTCTATTTTTTTCCGATAATCACCTCCCGTAACAGGAAAAAGCATGATCCTCTCCATTTCAGTAATGAGCGCAAAAGTTTTTCAACAAATATTGGAAGGTATTGCAACGCTATTGTCAAATACTCTTTACAGAACAGCCTGACAGAAGTCAAAAAAAGAGTTTTTTCCGATTTTCTTTGTATTTCTTTTCATTTTTCAACTATGCTCTTTATAGAAAAGTACTGCTTCCGTTTCAGGAAAAAGAGGGTTTTACCAAGTCCTTATAGTGTCTATTCGCTGCAGCATATACCTGCCGGAAATCTCAGCCGGATGCATTCTGCCTCTATGAACGACTTATCTCACAACCTCCTTTATCTTAAGGCAACCCTGGCCGGCTTTGTCATTGTCCTGGCTGTGGCATTCTTTTTTCCCGGCATGCGCAGACTAATGCTGCTTGGAGGTGTGGCCCTGGTGCCATCCAGTCCTCTTGCAGTACTGCACCAGCAGAGCTATTGGTCCGCAGAAAGACTTTTCGGCTGGAGTTATGGTATCGAAGATATTCTCTTCTGCTTTTCCATCGGCAGTCTTTCTGTTTTCTGCGGATATGTCTTCAAGAGTTCCCCGCTCATTTTGCAGTATACAGTACCAGGCATCATAAAAAAATCCTCATTTTTGCTGATGCTGCTGGGCCTTCTCTATTTTTCCGCTTTTCTTTTCGGATTTGACATCATGGAAGCCACTATCGCCGTCCAGATCACACTTGCACTCACCCTGATATCGTTGGACGGCAGGCATGGGAAAACGGCAATGTTGGGAGCACTGCTCTACACGACTTACTATGCAGCATTTTTCATTCTGTTTTCCTACTTTTTTCCAAGCTTTCCTGATTTATGGAATGGCAGGGATCTCTGGCCGTTAAGGCTTTTTTCCATACCTTTTGAGGAGATTGTCTGGGTTTTTTCATTTACGTACATGTGGCTTAATGTCATAGGTTTCCTCTTTTCTCCAGAAACGAAAAAGACCTGTTCCTGACCGGAAAAATCACACCTGCACTACTGATCGTTTTCGCCAGAGATAGAAAACCGCCGGAAGAACGAGGAGGGTAAGGAGCAGGGAACTGACCATTCCGCCGACCATTGGTGCGGCAATGCGGCTCATCACCTCGGAACCGGTACCAGTGCCTAGAAAAACAGGGAGCAGGCCGGCAATAGTTGCGGTGGTTGTCATCATCACCGGGCGAACACGCAGAACAGCACCATGGAGAACAGCCGTGGTGAGATTGTCGAGGGTTGCTGTCCGACCTTCCCGGGCTGAGTCTGAAAGCATCGAAGAATACGCCTGGTTGAGATAAACCAGCATGATCACCCCGATCTCCACAGACACTCCGGCAAGGGCGATGAAGCCAACCCACACCGCCACAGAGAAATTATACTCCCATAGATACATCAGCCAGATGCTGCCAACCAGGGCCAGCGGTACAGTACCCATAATTATGGCAACCTCGACAAAATTGCGAAAATTCATATATAGCAGCACTACGATGATGGCCAGGGTCAGCGGCACGACATATTTGAGTTTCTCTTTGGCACGGAGCATGTATTCGTACTGGCCCGCCCAGCTCAGCGAGTAGCCCGCCGGGAGGACAACCTCTTCCGCCACAATCTCCTGGGCCCTGGTGACATAAGTGCCCACATCAACCCCTTCGATATCAATAAAGGTCCAACCGTTCAATCGCGCATTTTCACTCTTGATTGCCGGTGGACCATCCTCGACAAAAATATCGGCTACATCGCCAAGTGAGATGCGCTGGCCGCTCATGGTCACTATCGGCAGCAGAGCAAGCTGTTCCGGCGAGTTACGATAGTCCTGGGGATAGCGGAGATTGACGGGATATCGCTCCAACCCTTCAACCGTGCGGGTGACGTTCATACCGCCGACGGCGGTGGCCACCACCTGCTGAATATCGGCGATGTTAAGACCATAGCGGGCCGCCTTTTCCCGCTGGATATCAACCTTGATATATCGCCCGCCCGCGACCCTCTCGGAATAGACCGAAGTCGTGCCGGGAACGTCTTTGACGATATTTTCAAGCTGCCTGCCGATGTCCTCTATAACGGACAGCTCCGGCCCGGCCACTTTGATTCCCACCGGGGTTTTGATGCCCGTGGCCAGCATGTCGATACGCGTTTTGATGGGCATAACCCAGGCATTAGTGAGACCGGGCAGCTTGACCAGGGTATCCAGCTCTTTGATCAGACTCTCCGTTGTTACTCCGGGACGCCACTCCTGTCTCGGTTTCAGTTGAATGAATGTTTCAATCATGGTCAACGGCGCAGGATCGGTGGCGGTTTCGGCCCGGCCGACTTTACCGAAGACCGACTCTACCTCCGGGATGGTGGCAATGAGTTTATCGGTCTGCTGGAGCAGTTCCCGTGCCTTGCCCACCGAGATACCGGGATAGGTGGTGGGCATATACATCAGATCGCCCTCATCGAGCGGCGGCATAAACTCACTGCCTATTTTATCAAGGGGCCAGAATCCCACGGCAACTACAATAAACGCTCCCAATAGAACCATTTTCGGAAAACGCAGCACAGTTTTCAGCACGGGAAGATAGATGGCGATCAACAGGCGGTTGATGGGGTTTTTATGCTCCGGCAGCACCTTGCCTCTGATAAAGTAGCCCATCAACACCGGCACCAGCGTAATTGCCAGGGCAGCGGAAGCTCCCATGGCATAGGTTTTGGTAAAGGCAAGCGGCGAAAACATGCGCCCCTCCTGGGCTTCCAGGGTAAAAACCGGGATAAAACTGACAGTGATGATGAGCAGGCTGAAAAATAAGGCAGGCCCCACTTCACTTGCCGATTCCGCCACAATCTTCCAGCGGTTCTCCGGTGTCAACGGAGTACGTTCCATGTGTTTATGCATGTTTTCTATCATAACAATGGCGCCGTCAATCATTGCCCCAATTGCAATGGCAATACCGCCAAGTGACATGATATTTGCATTCAGCCCCTGAAAGTGCATGATGACCAGAGCCGCGACAATGCCCACCGGCAGACTGATTATGGCCACAAGCGAAGAACGTACATGAAAAAGAAAAACTATGCAGACCAGGGCAACTATACCAAATTCCTCCAGCAGTTTACTGCGCAGATTATTCACGGCACGCTCAATCAGGGCACTGCGATCGTAGACCGGTACAATCTCGACCCCCTCGGGCAGCCCTTTCTTCAGATCCTCCAGTTTGGCCTTGACGCCATTGATGGTATCCACTGTGTTTTCACCAAAACGCATCACGATAATGCCGCCGACGGTTTCACCCTCACCGTTCAGTTCGGCAACGCCACGGCGCATCTGCGGACCTTCTTCCACCAGGGCAACATCTCGAACCAGAATCGGTGTTCCGGCTGCATTGACACCAAGAGGAACATTACCGATATTTTCCGCACTCTGCAGGTATCCGGTGGCCCGGACCATATACTCTGCTTCGGCCATTTCCACAACTGAAGCGCCGATCTCCTGGTTGCTCTTTTTCAGAGCCATTTCGATTCGAGCAAGAGTAATATCAAAGGCCCGCAATTTATCGGGATCGACCAGCACCTGATACTGCTTTACCATGCCGCCCACTGGAGCAACCTCTGCAACCCCGGGTACAGCCTGCAGCTCAAACTTGAGAAACCAGTCCTGCAGCGAGCGCAACTGACTGATGTCATGCTGTCCGGTACGATCAACCAGGGCATAGAGATAGACCCAGCCGACACCGGTGGCATCCGGACCAAGCTGAGGCCGCGCCTCGGCCGGCAATGAAGGGGCAACCTGGCTGAGATACTCCAGCACCCTGCTTCTGGCCCAGTAAAGGTCAGTCTTTTCATTAAAGATCACATAGACAAACGAATCTCCAAAGAAGGAATATCCCCTCACCACTTCAGCTCCCGGAACGGAAAGCATGGCTGTGGTCAGAGGGTAGGTGACCTGATCTTGAACCACCTGGGGCGCCTGCCCCGGATATCTGGTTTTTATTATTACCTGGACATCGGAGAGGTCGGGTATCGCATCCACCGGGGTGTTCTTGATGGAATAGACGCCGACACCAACCAGTATCAATGTCGCCAAAAGGACAAAGAAGCGGTTGACTACCGACCAGCGTATAATGGATTCAATCATAATCTCTCTTCTCCGCTAAACTGCGCGTATCGTTTATTCCAGGGTCATATTGTCGAGATCCATATCCTCGATGCTTAGATCATCCAGGCTTCTGCTCTCTTCTGATCCGGGGACATGAATGGTCGTAATCTCGTAGTCCCCCTTTTCGGTTTTAGTGATCTCAATATGGAGCCGCATGCCCTTCTTGATGGATGCCGCGTCCACCGACGGGGCTAGAGTAAAATCCATTGTCATTTCCGGCCAGTCCCACTCGCTGATGGCCCGGTGTGTTGCATTTATACGATTTTCCTGAGGAGCAATGCTGTTGATATCGGCTTCGGTCCAGACACTCTGCGGCGGTTCCGGCGTTTCGTCATGATTCATCCTTCTGAAATCCGATGTCTTACTCGACTCAGAATCCAGCAGGAACTGCGCTGAGACAACTATCTCATCGCCTTCAGCAAGCCCTTCAAGAATTTCGGCGGACTTTTCATCATAACGGCCTATTCTGACATTGACGGATTTAAAACGTCCTTCACCAAGAGCCAGTACAACACGATTGACCTGACCGGTCCGGATAACAGCTTCTCTGGGTACGGTCAGGGTCTTCTCTGAGCTTTTGGCATGAATGGTAATCCGAGCAAACATATTGGGTTTAAGCAGCATATCGTCATTATCGAAACGGAGCCGTACCCTTGCTGTTCGTGTTGTGGCATCCAGGGTGGGATAGACATAGTCGACACTGCCGTGCCACTCCCTGCCCGGGAGATAATCAAGATCCATGCTGACGGGCATACCCACCGTTACCAGAGAAGCCTGACGCTCAAAAATCTCTGCCTCGACCCAGACCTGCGCCAGGGTGCCAATGGACATGATGGTGGAACCGGGGGTGACATAGTATCCCTGACGAATGACGAGGTTATCGACAATGCCGTCCTGCGGGGAAGAAAAGGTTATTGTCTGCCGGACTCTGCCACTTTCTTTAAGTCTGGAAATGGCCTCTCTGGGCACGCGCAAGGCAGCCAGCCGGTTTTCCGCTGCATTTATGAGTCGGGGAGATTTGCGTTCAATGGCCAGGAGCAGCTCTTCCTGAGCATTGACCAGCTCGGGAGAGTAAATGTCATAAAGCGGCTCCCCTTTTTTTACAGGATCGCCGGAGGCTTTGATATACAGTTTTTCAATCCAGCCGTTCACTCGCGGGTGGATATGGATCAGCTGATCCTCATCATAGCCGACATAACCGACCGTCCGGATGGCGGAATGCAGTTCGGCAGACATAACTTCTGCCGTTCGTACACCGAGATTGTTGACCACATCCGGAGAAATTCTCACCGCGCCGGGACCGGCATCGGTACCACCACCATCCTCCTCATAAACGGGAATTAAATCCATACCCATTGGTGATTTCCCGGGTTTATCCCGTCTGTAATTGGGATCCATGGGAGCCACCCAGTAGAGTATTTTCTTTTCTCCCGACTCCTCGGCCTTTCCTTCCATTACGGCCTCAAGATGGAGCAAAGCGGTTAGTTGTGGATAGGCTACCAAAGTGAGTACGACTCCTGCAACAATACCGATGCCAAGGAGCAGCAGGACGGATATAGCTTTTTTCATCTTTTTATCTCCCATAAACCTCTATCATATCTCGACCGTTTCCCGCGGCAACGATATCATCACCATTTTGCATAAAATAGTAATTTAATCGGAGTATGGTTTTCTGTCTCTGTATCGCTATTTCAAGATCGTCCAGCCGAGTGTTCAACTGGGCGATACGGGCACGCACCGCTTCGGCAAAATCGCCGTCATCATTGGTGTATGCCGTAAGAGACGCCTCAGTCTGCTCATGCATCTGTGGAAGCAGCTCGCTGCGGTAGAGATCCTGCCGTTCCGTCAACCTGTGGAACTGCACTCTGTTCTGTTCAAATTCAGCAGCCATCTCGCGCAAAAGGGCCCACTTGCGTGCCTTGACCGCCTCGGTCTGCGACATGGCAGCCTGCACCTCTTTGTCCTGCCGATTCGCGGTAAAAACCGGCAGATCAAAACTGAGGCCGACCGAGAGAAAATCAGCCCGTTCCCGGCCTGCGGGATCATCGTCCCGATAGGCATAGCTTGCACTTACTCCCCACATGGGTTTGTACTGCTGCCGGGCAAGATCGACCCCAAGATTACCGGCCTCTATCTGCTGCTCCAGTACCTTAACGGCAGGGTGTTCTGCCAGTAAGGAATACAGACGTTCCGGCTCTCTAGCCTTTGAGAAGTACAGTTCCGGTTCAAGCATTGCGATATCCGGCATTTTTCTATCAAGCTCATACGCTGCCGGAAAAGCATTCTTTTCCCCGGTATACGGTCCTGCATCGCCATGGGAGGAGATATCATAGAGCCACTCCAGCAACCTTTCAGTGGCACTCTCCTGTTTCTGTTTGAGCATGGTGAGGCGGTCATCCAGCCTGGTAAGTTCCAGGTGGGCTCGAATAATATCCTGCTGCCTGGCTCTTCCTATGGCGGAGGAATATCCCGCCTCAGCCACATCAGCCAGCTGTTCAAACAGAGGTCGATCGGCTTCTATCAGGAAGATACTCTCTCTGGCCTGATAGGCTTCAAGCCAGAGCTGGCCTACCTTGACCACGGTTTTGGCACGTCGGTCAAGGCGTTCATAGGGAAACCGCTCGCTTATGGCCTGCAGCTGCCGGCGCTTTATTTGCCGAGATTCCCCTCGCGGCAGCATCTGGGTTACCCCAACCTTGATCTGGGTCATGGCTTCCTGCCCGATATCGAAGGTATCTGTCGGGAAGTTGGCCAATCCCAAGGTTACGGTTGGATCAGGAAGGGTCCCCGCAGCGGTACTCATGGAAATCACCGCCTCTTCTGAATGGCGGCTTTCAATCAACAAAGGATCGTTTCGCTGAGCTGCAGCAACAGCATCTGCAAGGGTGAGAACAGTGGTAGTCCCTGTTGCTGCAGCACCGGAACTGAAAACCACCAAACTCAACACTATGCCAAGAGTTGCCGCCAGGCTGCCCCATCTTATCCGGCCATTTCTGTTTTTTCGGTGAGCTGATTCCACTTTTCCCTCCTGGATCTGCAGGAAATATCCGCTTTCATCTCTGTTGACAGAGAACACTGTAAAAGCAGGGCGTATTTTTGTTTTGCAGGCCACACAAACTATTTAGTCATGTGGGGATACCAGAATTTAACGCTCTGGGTCTCCTGCTCGTCCTTGAAGAGACAGACAACACCCCATTTCCCTGGTTCATTGATTGTAAAATTGGCGGCGAAAACACCACTCCCAAAATTCTCAAGATCGGCAAGCTGTTCCTTGCCTGATGGAGAAACGAGCTTGACCTTGCCGGCAACTTTCTCAATTTTCTCGCCGTTACGACTGAAAGTCGCCATGACATGATGGGTTTTGCCATCGGGATCCTTCATATTCATAGCCGCGAGTTCCATAACCTGAAATTCGCTGTGGATGTCACCCGCCATGGCCATATGCTTGAATGTACCATTCATGGTTTCACTGCCGTGATTCATGCCCTCCATGCTACTGTTCTTGTGATCACCGCCGTGATCCATGCCTTTCATGGCGAGGGCAGTACCGCCAGCAACAGCAAGACTGACAAACAGTATAGATATAATGAGTTTTTTCATTGTGCTCTCCTTTTGATTTTTGGTTTTCCAGCAGATAATCTCCATCCGCTCTTTTCATCTTTTTGTGGATCACTCTGGCAGCCGCAAAGCATTTCTCTTTTTCTGATTACCCCTAAAGATCAGCAAGCCTTATAGGGCAGGATCACTCTTTTCACGGGTCGCCATGAACCCATCCATGGGGGCTTGACTGCAGCCGTCCTGGCTGCAGACACCCGAGAAAAGAGCAACCCTGCCCCCTTAAAATTACGATGCTGAGTTTCAGCGGTAATCAGGTCTCTTTTTAATAAAGGGGAAAGCAACAAGCATGCCACATTGCAGCACATGCGGGTTTTGCTGCAGAATCGAAGCAGACAACGCCAAGCGACAGCTTCAAAGATCTGCATAGCTCTTTCAAGTATTTCGCCTGTCCAATTATTTGACAGCAGCAATGCTGCCGCTGTACAATAATTAGACAGCAGGCTTGC
>JAZBNU010000415.1:0-20521 GCA_036350815.1 Desulfopila sp. | reverse complement strand
CCGACTTCATTAAGGTTACGGTTGACACCTTCGGCTGCCATTTCACCGAGTTTGAGCGCGGTGCCGCTCGGTGCGTCCTTTTTCCTGTTGTGGTGCGCTTCGACTATTTCGATATCGTAGTCATCGCCCAGAAGTGCCGCTGTCTTCTTGACCAGCTTGAATAATACATTGACACAGATGGACATATTCGGCGCCTGAACGCAGGGAAACGTTGCCGCCAGACGGCCGAGCTCAGCCAGTTCTTCCTGCTGCAGTCCGGTGGTTCCAATCACCATCGCCTTGCCGTGCTGAGACGCCAGGCGGGCAAACTCCATGGTCGCCTTGTGAAAGGTAAAGTCGATAATGACATCGCCCTGCGCAATAACAGATTCGAGCCCTTCCGAGATGATGACATTGTTGGCACCGATTCCGGCAATTTCGCCGGCATCTCTGCCTATATCGGGGCTTCCCGCTGCTTCAAAAGCGGCAGCATAGACAAGCTCCGGATGAGCCGCGACCATGGCGCCGATCTTGCAGCCCATTCTGCCGGCAGCTCCGGCTACGATTACTTTTGTTTTCGTCATATTTTTCCTTTCCGGTCCAGGAAGAGTTTTTCCTCTGCCCGATCCGACAGAAACAGTTTGCCTTTTCTTCCTCTGCTTTTACAGCATACCGAGACTGCGCATAGTCTGCCGCAGTAGAGCAGTAGTCTCGTCGTCAGCCGGAGTGATGGGCAGACGAGGAGAGCCGTCCTTTATTTTTTTCATAAGTTCGAGTCCTTTTTTTGCCGGGGCAGGGCTCGGATTTTTGAACATCAGCTTCATCAGAGGGAAAAGACGGTAATGCTGCATACATGCCGTTGCAACATTTCCTCCCAGAGCAGCATCAATCAACTCCACCATACCCTTCGGGTCCAGGTTGGAAACAACGGAAATTACCCCGTGGCCGCCGATAAAAACGGTGGGCATGGCGGTAAAATCATCTCCGGAGAGAACGATAAAATCGTCTGGACAGAAGCGGATAACATCACTGATCTGCTCAAGGCTGCCACAGGCTTCTTTGATGCCGATGATATTTTCGATTTCTGAGAGTTTGGCGACGGTCTCCGGCAAAATGTTCACCACAGTCCGGCCCGGAACATTGTAGAGAAAAACAGGAATATCCACCGCCTTGGCAATGGCCTTGAAATGCTCGTAAATACCCTGTTGACTGGGCTTGTTGTAATATGGTGCAACGGAGAGTACCGCATCGGCTCCCGACTCCTTGGCACTTTCTGTAAACTCAATGGCCTCCAGAGTATTATTGGCGCCGGTTCCTGCGATGACCGGTACACGGCCTGCTACGGTTTTTACGGTGAGTTCAACTACTCTTTTATGCTCATCAAAGCCCAGCGTTGCAGACTCTCCGGTGGTCCCGCAGGGAACAATTCCGTTGATTCCCGCAGCTATCTGGAACTCGATCAGATCGATAAAACTCTGTTCATCCACCTGCCCGTCTCTGAAAGGGGTGACTATTGCCGTAAATGCGCCTCTATAGTTCTTCATAACTGCTCGCTCCTCTCTATTATGATCTGCCTTTTTGCCTTTTTCATTACAATGACTCAGCAGTCAATTCGCCATGATACACGATACACGCCGGTCCCGTCAGGTATACGTTGCGGACTCCGCCGTCACTTTTTGCTTCAAAATCAATTATAAGCCGATCTCCGCCCGAGGTGACAACCTGCACCGGGGAGGCGATATTCTTTTTCGTAGAGGCGATGATTGCAGAAGCTACGGCCCCTGTACCGCATGCTCTGGTCTCGTCTTCGACTCCCCTTTCATATGTTCGTGCCAGGATCTCATCCGGGCCGAGCACAGTGACAAAATCGGCATTGGTTCCTTCCGGCTGGAAAATTGAATGAAAGCGGATTTCCGGCCCCCACTCTTTTACCGGAGCCTGACGGTCATCCACAAAGAGTACGGCGTGAGGAACTCCGGTATTGAGAAAGAAGATCTGCCGCTCCACTCCACCTATTCTGACCGCCTTGTGTTCCTTATAGTCGAAAGGGTCCGTCATGCGCAGGCGGACGCTGTCTCCATCGCATATCTCTGCTTCGATGATGCCCGCCAGCGTTTCAAAACACATTTTCTTTCCTGCAATTCCAGAGCTATAGGCAAATCGAGCAGCGCATCTGGCGCCGTTGCCGCACATTTCCGCAACAGAACCGTCGGCATTATAAAACTGCCAGCTGAAATCAGCCCTGGATGACTCTTCCAGCAAAATGACTCCGTCGGCCCCGACAGAGAACATTCTCCGGCAGACCCTGCGGCTGAAGTTCTGTTGCTCTTCAACAGGAATACGTCTTTGCCGGTGATCAATGACAATAAAATCATTGCCGGTACCATTCATTTTAGTAAAGGCAAGCGGGAAAATGGTTTCCAAGCGATGAACTCCTTCCGGCTGAACCGCACTTTTTCCGGGAATCAATGCCGTGTAGTGGCTTCGGCTGATTTTTTCCCCTCGTTTCCTTCTTTGTCAAAGGCACTCACGGAGTAATACACCCGGCCATCAGGCAGTGCCGTGCCGTCAACAAAAATGGTCTGTGTATTCCCAACCTCGCCTATTTTTCGGGCCATGTTTTCCCCTTCAGTCCGCCTGTAGATAGTGTATCCGGCCAGGTCATCAACGGTAACACCGTCCCAGAATATTCTGATGTCTGCGGCGGAGGCGACTACCGTCACCCCAGTGACGGCTGGAGGAGGAACAGCATCTTTGGCCTTTACGCTGACAGCCTCACTCAGAGAACCGTCAATTCGGTCATTTTCATACAGCATGCTGCTTTTTATCTTGTAATGATAGGTGGTTCCACTTTCCACATCCTGATCGACATAGCTGGTTTTCTCCTGCAGCAGCTCTCCTGTCTCGACATATTGTCGGCCGTCCCTGCTCTTCATTACCTGATAGGTTAACGGAAACTCAGCAGGACTGCCGTCGACCAGTGTCGTCACCGGCGACCAGCTTAAACGCACACTGCCTTCTGCCGAAACTGCTTTCAGATCAACCGGGGCACCCGCAGGAGTATGAAAAACAAAGGAAACAATATTGGAGTCCGCGCTGGCAGCCCACCAGCTGGTTCGTGATCTGACCTTGAAAAAATATTTGTTGCCGGAACGCAGCATGCCGCTCAAATATTCCGTGGTATTTCTCTCCTCGACACCCGCGGCACCCCCGGGAAGCTGAAGAGGCTCGCCAAAAGGAATGGGACACCCGCCGCAGAAGTCAGCCAGCGGCATTTCCGCCCTGTAGAGCTCAAAAGAAAGAATCTGCTCGATGGTTTTCCCGCTTACCGTTTCCAGCGGATAGGACCAGCTCAGCCGCGCCCCTTCCTTATCAAGAGTGTAGCTCAAGTCTTCAATCGCTTGGGGTACCACTGTCTGAGGCGGTACCGGATCGGTCTTATAGCCGCAGCCGCCGCTCAGAAGAGTTCCAGTCAACAGGATTGTGCCGGCAAACCATATACTTTTTTTCAATTTCATGAGATCAGTCCCAATTGTTGTTCCGCATTTTCTAATGCCTCCTCCACCCGTATCCGGGCCGTTCCACCACTGGATACCCTGCTGTTGACTGAACCTTCAACGGAGAGAAGCGCATAGACGTCATCTGCAATCACCGGGGAAAACTTCTGCAGCTCTTCAAGGGAAAGATCTTCCAGTTCACAGCCTTTTCCTATACAGAAGGCAACAGTTTTTCCTACAATAGCATGCGCCTCTCGAAAGGGCACATTTTTCATGACAAGATAGTCGGCAAGGTCGGTTGCCGTCATAAAGCCGGTCCGGGTAGCCTGGTACATCCGTTCGGTGTTGAACTTGAGATTGCTCAAGAGTTCGGCCATGATGCCAAGAGAAGCCGAGACCGTATCCACCGCATCAAAAACCGGTTCCTTATCTTCCTGTAAATCTCGATTATAGGTGAGCGGCAAACCCTTCATCAGTGTCAGAAGAGACATCAGGCTGCCGATCACTCTGCCGCTTTTGCCGCGAATCAGTTCAGGAATATCGGGATTTTTCTTCTGCGGCATGATCGATGAGCCGGTGCAAAAGGTGTCGGCAATATCGACAAAGGTAAATTCCTGAGTCGACCAGAGCACCAGTTCTTCCGCAATACGGGAGAGGTGCGTCTGGATTAAAGCGCAGCAGCTGACAAATTCCACGGCAAAATCCCGGTCACCGGCACTGTCCATGGAATTGGCCGTAACACCGGCAAAGCCGAGAGCTTCGGCAACCGTTTCCCGGTTGATGGGCAGACCGGATCCGGCCAGTGCAGCACAGCCTAATGGAGAGATGTTAATGCGCTTGCGGCAGTCCTGGATACGTTCTCTATCCCGGCCGAACATCTCATAGTAGGCCAGCAAATGATGGGAAATCAAAACTGGCTGGGCACGCTGCAGGTGGGTATAGCCGGGCATAATATGGCCGAGATACTCACGGGCCAGCAAAACACAGGCCTTCTGCACCCCGGTGAGAAGATCACCAAAACAGTCGCACTGGTCCCGCAGGTACATTTTCAAATCCAGGGCAATCTGGTCGTTCCGGCTTCTGGCACTGTGCAGTTTAGCACCGGCCGGGCCGATTTTTTCCACCAGGGCCTTTTCGATGTTCATGTGAACATCTTCGAGTTCGCGGCGGAACTGGAATTCACCTCGCTCGATTTCCCGTTCAATAGCGCTCAAGCCCTCAATAATCGCGTCCAGCTCGTCCTGGTCCAGCACCCCCTGTTCTTTAAGCATGGAGGCGTGGGCTTTGCTGCCGGCGATGTCATATTTATACAGCCTGGCGTCATAGTGAATGGAGGCGGTAAAGGCCTCAACGGATGTTGCCGTCGCCCCGGCAAAACGACCGCCCCACAATTTTTGCGACCCTCCTGACTTTTCTCTGCTCATATTTTATCTACCCTTATTTTTTCTGCAGGGCCTGGATACGTAAACGCAGGCCATGCAGTCTGATGAAGCCGGTAGCATCGCCCTGGTCGTAAACATTGTCCTCTTCGAAGGTGGCAAAGCTCTCCTGATAGAGAGACTGTTCCGATTTTCTCCCCACAGGAATGCAGTTTCCTTTATACAGCTTAAGCCGTACCGTACCATTAACGCTCTTCTGCGTTTCGTCCATTGTTTTCTGCAGCAGTTCTCTTTCCGGAGAGAACCAGAAGCCGTTATAAATCAGGGATGAATAGCGTGGAATCAATGAATCACGTATCTTCATGACTTCCCGATCCAGAGTGATGGTTTCCAGGTCGCGGTGCGCTTTTCTCAGAATAGTGCCGCCCGGTGTTTCATAGACCCCGCGGGACTTCATGCCGACAAAACGGTTTTCCACCATATCGAGACGACCGATACCTCTCTCCCCTCCCAGTGTGTTCAGCCGGGTAAAAAGGGCCAGCGGCTCCATTGCGGCACCATCAAGGGCGACAGGGTCACCATTTTTAAATTCAATCTCCAGAAACGTCGGTGTGTCGGGGGCTTTTTCCGGAGAGACCGTCATCTGAAACATCGCCTCATCCGGACTATTCCAGGGATCCTCAAGAATACCGCCTTCATAACTGATATGGAGAAGATTTTCGTCGCAGCTGTAGGGTTTTTCCTTGGTAACAGGCACAGGAATGTTGCGGGCCTTGGCGAATTCCACCAGTCTGCGGCGTGATGTCAGATCCCAGGTTCGCCAGGGCGCAATAATTTTCAAAGCCGGATCAAGGCCAATATAGGCCAGCTCGAAACGGACCTGATCATTGCCTTTGCCGGTGGCGCCGTGGCTCACCGCATCAGCCCCCTCCATCTGCGCGATACGCACCTGCTCTTTTGCGATCAGCGGTCTCGCAATGGAGGTGCCGAGCAGATAGGATTCCTCGTATATGGCATTGGCGCGAAAGGCAGGGAATATCTAGTCTTCGACAAACGCTTTTTTCAGATCGGAAATAATCACTTTTTCCGCTCCGGTCGCCAGTCCTTTAACGCGCACAGCATCCCAATCCTCTTTCTGGCCGATATCAGCCGAGTAGGCTATTACAGGACACTGGTACTCCTCCTCCAGCCACTTCAGTATAACAGAAGTATCCAGTCCGCCGGAATACGCCAATACGATTTTCTTTACATTCATAGTTTCCCTCTGAATATTGTGATGGGTAATCCCATGGAAAATTTATTTCTGCAGATCGTCCCGGCTTCCCCCAAGAAGAATTTCCAGGATTGCCTTATGCATGTGCATCTTGTTTTCTGCCTGATCGAAAGCAACACACTGCTTCGACTCCAGAACCTCTTCACTTATTTCTTCTTCCCGGTGCGCCGGGAGGCAGTGGAGGACAATGGCATCGGCAGGCGCTTTTTGCATAAGCCCGCTGTTCACCTGATAGGGACCGAAAACAGCCAGTCTCTCCTTCTGCTCTTTTTCCTGTCCCATGGAAGCCCAGACATCCGTATTGATGACATCCGCTCCGGCAACAGCGTCTGCCGGATTGCGAAACACTGTAATCGGTTTGACTGCGGAGGCCAGGGCCCGCCGCAGTATCTGCGCATCCGGCTCATATCCTTCCGGACAGGCCAGTGAAAGCTCGAAGCCCAGAGTCGAGGCCGCCTGAATCCAGGAATTGGCCATATTGTTCCCGTCGCCGATCCAGGCAATCTTGCTCTCCTGCAGGTTTTTTTTCTGTTCGATAACGGTCATTATATCACTCAGCACCTGGCAGGGATGATGCAGATCCGTCAGGGCATTGATGACGGGCACGGTGGAATAGCGGGACAGTTCGTCCACCACCTCCTGCCCGAAGGTACGCACCACCATTCCGTCAACATAGCGGGCCATGACCCGGGCCATGTCTTTAAGGGGTTCGGACCTGGCCAGCTGCGTATCACGGGCAGAGAGAAAAATAACCTGCCCGCCGAGACCATACATGGCCGCCTCGAAAGATACCCGTGTTCTGGTGGAAGGTTTTTCAAAAACCAGTCCTATGGTTTTACCCTGGAGCTGACGGTGCAGTATTCCTTTTTTCCGCTCGCCCTTCAGCTGGGCTGCCCGCGAAAGAAATGTCTGCAGTTCTTCCTTGGTAAACTCTTCTAATGACTGTAAATGTCGTGGCATAATGTTCACTCTTGATCGGGATCGGAAAGGCAGTCTTCCGCATAGTTCCAGATCTCCTTGGCTGCTGCGCTCACTTTTCCAGGAGAAAACCTTTATAACTACAAAAAAAAGAGGCGCTTTGCAAAGAAATTCAGGCTTTCTTGCGGATCAGTTTTTTTCAGGCCTCATCCTTCAGGCTGCCACCTCCGTCAAGACCTCTGCAAGAGCGGTAACCATCTGGTCGATCTGATCCTCGGTAACAATCAGAGGAGGAGCAAACCGAAGGGCGGTGTTTCCGGCAAAATTTATCAGAAAACCTCTGTCAAACATGGCATTGACAATATCGGTGCCTCCGGCAATTCCCGCCTCGGTGAGCACCAGAGCCTGCAGCATCCCCGCACCGCGGCTGCCGCTCAATACTGTGCTGAAGCGCGGTACAAGCTCCGTCAACTTCCGGCGCAGATATTCCCCCCGCTGCCGTACGCCCTCGAGAAATCCTTCCTCAAGCAGAATGTTCATTACAGCAACGCCGGCGGCAGCAGCAACCGGATTGCCGCCAAAGGTGGACGCATGCGTACCGGGCACCATCGCCGCCGCAAGATCCTCCCTGGTCAGCATCGCCCCTATGGGAAAACCGTTGCCGAGAGCCTTGGCCAGCGTCATGATATCAGGAACAACTCCAGACTGCTCATAGGCAAAGAGCGTTCCGCTTCGCCCCAGACCGGTCTGTACTTCATCAAAAATAAGGAGAAGGCCGTTTTCATCGCAGAGTTTTCGAAGACCCGCCAGATATTCTCTGCCCAGCGGTCGGACACCGCTTTCTCCCTGAATGGGCTCGCACAGAATTGCGCAGGTTTTCTCATTGATATGATTTTTCATCATTTCAATATCGCCAAAGGGGACGTGGACAAACCCCTCGGGCAGCGGCTCAAACCCCTTATGAAACTTCGGCTGACCTGTGGCCGCCACTGTGGCCAGAGTCCGGCCATGAAAGGAACCTTCCAGGCTGAGGATCTGATACCGCCCTTCACCCGACGAGATACGAGCCAGTTTAATAGCCGCCTCATTGGCCTCCGCTCCGCTGTTGCACATAAAAACCTTGTCGGCAAACGAATTTGCCACCAGAAGCTCGGCAAGCTCGGTTTGCGGTCTGGTGTAGTAAAGATTGGAGACATGGACAAGCTCTCCAGCCTGCCGGCAGACGGCCTCGGTTATCCCGGGATGACAGTGGCCAAAGGAGCAGACTGCGATGCCGGCAAGAAAATCGAGATAACTTCTGCCGTCATCACTCTGCAGAACACACCCCTCACCTTTAACCATAACAGCAGGGTAACGGATGTAATTATTGACGAAAACCGTATCGTTTCTGCTTTGAATATCCTCTTTACTGCTCTTTTTCGTACTCATTCTATAATCTGTGTTCCCACTCCTTCGCGGGTAAACATCTCCAATAAAATTGCATGTTCAACGCGGCCGTCAATGATGTGGGTCTTGGCCACGCCGTTTGCGAGTGCCTCGGCACAACAGCGGACCTTCGGGATCATTCCTCCCGCCACTGTGCCATCTTGAATAAATGTTTCCAGATCGCCTTGGCGTATGGTGGTCAGCAAGGCATCGTTTTTATCTTTAACTCCTGCTACATCCGTTAAAAGAATCAACTTGGCCGCCTTCAGCTCTCCAGCAATGGCCCCGGCAACAAGATCTGCATTGATATTATATGCCTGCCCGTCTTCTCCCACTCCGACAGGAGCGATCACCGGGATGAATTCCTCCCGTTCCAGGCTTTTCAAGACACTCGGGTTAACGCTGGTCACCTGGCCCACCCGGCCCAGATCAATCAGCTCCGGCGGAGCATTGTCCGCCACCGACTTGCTCACCTGCAGTTTACGGGCACAGACCAGATCTCCATCCCGGCCGGAAAGACCCACCGCCTTTCCACCACAATGATTGATCAGGCCGACTATCTCCTTATTCACTTTGCCCACCAGAACCATCTCAACGATATCCATGGTTTCGCCGTCGGTTACCCGCATTCCCTGCACATAACTGGCTTTAATATCGAGCCTGTCGAGAAACCTGTTGATCTGGGGTCCGCCGCCATGCACAATTACCGGATTAATGCCGATATGTTTCATCAGGATGACATCAAGGGCAAACTGCTTCTTGAGATGCTCATCCACCATGGCATGGCCGCCATATTTTATCACCACGGTTTTATGCCTGAACTCCTGCATATAGGGCAGTGATTCTATCAGAACCTTGGCCCGCTCTATACTTTCCTGCATCATGCTCCTCTGCTATCTGACCGATTGTATATGAGAATTAAAAGCCCCCCCGGCTGATCCTTTTTCTGCCGTGCTGCCGGACTGTGTCGTCTCTTCTTTCCTGATCGTCCTCATCCAATTCCCGGAAGACTCCAGTCTCCCCCTGAAAACAGCATTTCCTCAAAAAAAAATCTGATTACGTATGAAACGCAGACTCCGATCTGTCTCCCGGATAAAGAGATCATGGCTGAGGATTATACGTAATTAGAAAAAAAAGATTCCTGCCGAAACTGTCCTCAAGGTGACAAGAATTTCTTGTCCGCATTAACAAACAGATGCAATTCAGCCACTTCCGGGGAAAAACTAGCCTATTAATTACAGTAATTTATCCAGGTATCGCGCCATATCTCCTTTTCCGCATTCTACTTATTCACACGATATTAGTAAAGCACTTCTTCCATGCGAAGAAACACCCCTTTCCTTTACAAGTGAAACAGGTTAATGTATAACAGGCTCGGAAATTGCACTACCAACCGTTTTTTTTGCTGGAGATACTTTATGCGGATATATTCATTACTTATTTCGCCCTTTTCTTTGGCTGCGTTTTTCTTCTTTTTTCTGCTGCTGCCCACCATCAACGGCATAGCGAAGGAAAACCCCATTCAGATAGCTGCCGACAAGATGACGGCTGTGGACAAATCACAAACTGTTATCTTTACAGGGAACGTAGACGCACGCCAGGGAGATGTACGCATCCGCTCAGATGAGATGACTATTTATTATCTCAAAGATGATAAAAAAGAAGGCGACACCAACAAGAGCGCCCAGCAGGTGAAAGAAATCATCTGCAAAGGCAACGTCGAAGTCACCAGCCAGGAATGGCTCGGCACCTCGGACACCATGCACTACTTTTCCAGAAAAAACCTGGTCCGGCTCATTGGCAACGCCAAGGCCTACAAGGGACAGAACATGGTGCAGGGCGAAAGGATTGATTATCATCTTGACAGTGGGCAGTCAGAGGTCTTCGGCGCCAACGTTCAAGCAAAAGATGGTAAGGCAGGAAGCGATGAAAAAACCGGCAGGGTCAACATGACAATACTGGAGCAATAGTCAGGTATTTGCCTGAGGAGAAAAAATCTTGTCCCTTTTGGAAACCAGAAAAATCAAGAAGAAGTACGGCAGCAGAACAGTTGTCGACGGTGTCAGCCTCGAGGTCAACACCGGCGTAATTGTCGGCCTGCTCGGTCCCAACGGTGCCGGCAAAACTACTTCATTTTACACCATAGCAGGTTTTATTCGTCCCAATGAAGGCAATATCCTTCTCGACGGGGAAGTTATTACAAATTTACCGATCCATAAAAGAGCACTCAAGGGCATCTCCTACCTTGCACAGGAACCGTCGGTCTTTAAAAAGCTGACTGTTGAAGAAAATGTCCGTATTATCCTGGAACCACTGAAACTTACGAAAAATGAGATCAACAACAGAATCGATGAGCTGATGGATGATCTCCGCATTGAATATTTACGCAACAACAAAGGCCATGCCCTTTCCGGCGGCGAGCGGAGACGGGTCGAAATAATGCGGGCACTGGCCACCAGACCGAGATTCATTTTACTCGATGAGCCTTTTGCAGGTATTGACCCGCTCGCCGTAACAGACCTGCAAAAAATCATCCGTGAGTTAAAGGAAAGAGGACTTGGAGTTCTCATTTCGGACCATAATGTCCGGGAAACCCTGCAGGTATGTGATTTTGCCTACATCATGAATTCCGGCAGGATCTTAACAAGCGGCGTGGCTGCTGATATTGTTGAAAGTGAAGTCGCTCGCAAGATATATCTTGGTGAAAATTTTCGCATGTAGCGTGTAACTATGGCTCTGGAACTCAGACAACAACTCAAGCTCGTTCAAAAACTGGTTATGACGCCGCAGCTGCGTCAGGCAATCAAGCTTCTCCAATTGAACCGGCTGGAGCTTACAGACGCCCTGCGCGCCGAGATAGAGCAAAACCCGGCACTTGAAGAAGAACTGGGCACCTACGATGCCGGTGAGCTTGCCAGAGGCCTTTCCTCAACGCTGGAGACCACCGAGCCGGAAAGAGAAAGTGACTACACCGAGCGCATTCCCGCAAATGATGTACTGGCCGAGACAAACTGGTCCGACTATGCCAATACCTTCGACAGCAACTTTTCTTTTGCCAGAGAAACCCCTCCGGCCGATGCCCCGTCGCAATTTGATTTCATTTCGGAAAAACCAGGCCTCTCCTCCTATCTGCACTGGCAACTTGCTCATTGCGATCTCGAGCCGAGCGAATGGGATGTCGCCAGATTTATTGTTGGTAATCTGAACCGTTACGGTTTTCTCGAAACCGACATAGACACCATCATAACACAAACCAACTCAGACAATGATGAAGTTGAATATGTCCTGGAGGTGATTCAGGATCTCGATCCTCCCGGCATCGGGGCCCGCAATGTCGGCGAATCGCTCTATCTCCAGCTTGAAAGGAAGGGAATGGGTGACAGCCTTGCCGCAATAATTGTGCGAGATCATCTTCCACTGCTGCAGACGAAGAACTATAAGGCACTGGTCCGGGAAACCGGTCGCAAACGCAGTGAAATCCTGCGGGCTATCGATTACATTACCAGTGAGCTGACACCTTTTCCGGGCCTGCCCTACTCCAACGACAATACCAACTATATCGTTCCCGATGTCTACGTGCGCAAAATCGATGGTGAATACGTCATCCGGCTCAATGACGACGATATGCCGCGCCTGAAACTGTCGTCCTACTACCAGGAGCTGCTGAACTCCAGCGAATCCTTACAGAAAGATTCGAAAAATTATATCGCCGAAAAACTCAAAAGTGCTGAATGGTTCATCAAATCCATCCAGCAGCGGCAGAGGACAATTTACAAAGTTATGGAAAGCCTGCTCCGTTTCCAGTACGACTTTTTCGAATATGGCCCCAGCCACCTCAAACCTTTAATTCTGCGTGACGTCGCAGAAGATATAGAGATGCACGAATCCACCATAAGCCGTGTCACATCAAATAAATATGTACATACTCCGCAGGGCATTTTTGAGCTGAAATATTTCTTTTCGACTGCTATTCCGCGTGAGGGTGGTGAGGCCTTTGCTGCGGAATCCATTCGCACCCGGATAAAAAAAATGATCCAGGAAGAAGACAAAAAGAAACCGCTCAGCGACAATGCCATTTCACAGAAACTGGCAGAAGAATTCGAAATGCAGATTGCACGCCGCACTGTGGCTAAATACAGGGAGCAGCTCAAGATTCTGCCTGTCAAGCATCGCCGCCAACCCTGATCATACCACATCCTTATGGGACTCCTGGAGCGTATTTATCATTTTCATGAAGAATTGAAAGGTAAACGTTTCCCCAACGCCACCACTCTGATTGGGCAGTTTGAGGTTTCCCCGGCAACGGCACGACGCGATATCGCCTACCTGCGTGATCGTCTGCTTGCCCCTCTGGCCTTTGATCCCACCAGAAACGGTTTTTATTACACTGACGAAGATTTTGGCCTTCCCTTTGAGAAAAGTCCCAAAATTGTTTTCCTTCTGGGGATGCTGGGAAAAATCGCCGAAGAAGCCGGCCTGGGCTCTCTTTCGGAAGTAAAAGCTTTAGAGCAGCGTTTGGCTCAACTTGTCTTTCCCGAATATGCCGAACTGGTAAAGGCCATTCATTGTGAATGGGTTGAAGTCGAAACCATTGATCCTCTGATCTTCGAAAAAATCATTGAGGCTACAGTAAAAAAGCAGCTCCTCCATATCAGCTACAAAAGTCCCCGGGCCGATCACAGCAGGCGAAAGCTGGAACCTCTGCGGCTTATTAATTATCAGGGACGATGGTATCTTTTGGCGTTCTGCAGATTACGCGAGGATATTCGAATATTCCATATCAGCCGGATGACTGATGTTGCCGTTTTACCTGAAACATTCAAACGTTACAGTAACGACAATTTCAATGAATACCTCAACTCCGCCTTCGGAATTTTTAAAGGAAGGACGGTATTTAATGCCACAATTCTTTTTACCTCGACCGCAGCAGAACTGGTGCGGCATCAGCGCTGGCACAGAGAGCAGCTCATCGAGGAAACAGGAGAGGGAGTTCTTTTGCACCTCCCGGTCAGTGACGATCGGGAGATCGCCATGAAGGTTTTACAATACGGCGCCATGGCACGCGTTATCAGTCCGGAAACTCTTGTACAACGGATCCGCCTCGAGGCGAACGCCATGGCAGAAATGTACAGAAACGCGCAAGACCCCACTCCAGCTTCGCAGAGCAGATAAAACAGCTACCAGGTCCGCTGACGACCGGTGTCAAGATGAATAAAATCGGATTTTGCATAGAATCCGACCCCGCCTTTGTGGTGTTCCAGCGCCAGATCACGCAGTTTTGCTGTGTCCAGGCCGCTCACCCTGATGTCTATAGCGCGTCCCTGCATATGCCAGCTTTTCCGGGCAACACCGGAGCTGTTTTTGCGAAGAAACTCATTGGTTTTAGGAGACCTGTAGCCCGAAATGATCTCGAAGGTAGCAGGTTTACCACAGCATTTCTGAATGGCATGAAGGCTGTCGAATAATAACGGATCAAGAGGGTGTTTTTCGCCTGTACGAAAATCGCGAAGAAAATACTCCAGAGCCCGGCGGACAGAGCCTTTATAGAGACCAGGCTGGTAGTGCACAACCATCTTCTCTCCGGTGTGGGTATGATAAAAATTCAGGGGCATTTTCTTCATCTTCCCACCGAAAACAACCTGAGGCAACAGCAGACCTGTCGCAGCGCAGACAGAACTCAACAGAAAGGCACGCCTGTTCATCGTCCAATTTTCCTCTCTAATATCAGTCCTTTTTTCGTCCATTCTTCCTGTACTTATCGTGAAAGAAGCGCTTGACGTAACTTTTCGTCTCGACCATAAATGTCCCTATTAAAATGAATTCTGCCGTCTTTGTCAAGCCATGCCGTCTGATAGGTGAGATGAATTGCCAGAGGGGGGGTCACTCTGACTATCCTTCTCGTCTCTGCCGTCATGAGCTCTTCAATGCGACTCTCATCCATTTCCGGCATACTGCCCTGCAGGACAAAAGCGGCAAATCGTCCGGGATCAGACACCCTGATACAGCCATGACTGAAAAATCTATGCTTTTCTCTGAAAAGATCTTTTGCCGGAGTATCATGTATATAAACGGAATAATGATTGGGAAAAACGAACTTGACCCGGCCAAGAGCATTATTCGGGCCAGGATCCTGGCGTAATTTGTAACGGGCCATCTGAGACCTGCCTACACTGTTCCAGTCAATAGTGGTGGAGTCCAACTCAACCGCATCGGCCTGCCAGCTTGAAAAAAGACGAATATTTTTTTCTACCAATGCAAATGGATTTTTGCGAAGGCGCGGCAACTCTTCATTCATGGCAATAGACGGCGGAATATTCCAGAAGGGATGAAATTCTACATAGCTGATATGGTCGCTGAATACCGGAGTCTGATGTTGCAGCTTCCCTACTATCACGGGAAGTGACAGCTGCAGTTGTCCCTCCCTGTAGCCGTAAAGCTGAAAATTGGCAATATTGACAAGAACATACTCTTTGCCGGGATTACGGCTCTGCCAGCGCCAGCGTGCCATATTTATCACAATCTGATCAACGCGCTCAGCAGGCGTAACATTAAGTTCCGCCAGGGTCATCCTGCCGATGACACCATCACTTTTCAGGCCGTGCAACTCCTGAAACAGCAGAACATCTTCCTCCAGTGCCAGGTCATAAAAATCCTCAGCCTCGAAATTCGCACTTTTCCCAAGCAACAGGGCCAGTCTTTTACGAATCTGCGGTATTCTTGAGTCTCTGTCAGCCTGATATAGATTTTTACCGCCTTCGATGGCAGGCCATTCACCGGCCTGCTGCAGGTACCGATACCAGGTCAATCCAGCCTTCAACCCCTCGTAATGACTGTTATCTGGAGGTAATTCCTGAAAATACTGATCAAGATTCGATGCAGCCTGTATGTCCCTTATTATCGCCACAGGATCAAATAATTTTTCGCCTGCTTCGGCAAAAAGCTCAGGGTTCACCATATAGGGCTGAAGCCTGCCGAAGCTGACATCATGAACATACTTAACCACATTGTAGGTGAGAAGTGTATCCAGCCTGGCCAAAGAGGCAACCGATCGATTCTGCCACAGTCTTTCCAGCTGTTCAATCTGATAATCGGCCGGTTCAAGCCCCTCTCTGTTTGAATTTTTTAAGTATTGGAGCGCTGTCTCCGCCGGAGCCCCCGGTCCCTCTTCCGTTACCCAGAGCGGACGCACGCCTGTCTCATGATAAATTGCCGCAAGACAGAGATCCCGTTCGATGAGCGTCGGCTTGGTGCTCCCAAGTGTAACCAGTTCGAGAGGATAACAGGAAAGATGTTCGACCATGGCCTCTGCCAGCTTATCCGCTTCTGTCTGTGCGGTGGCTGGAGAAGAAAAAAAGATGGCACACAACAGCGAGATGGAAACGATCTTGAAAGTACGATGCATGAAACGCTCACATAAATAATAGTTCGGTATAGTGGTTCCAAAAAGGACACCACAGATAATGCTGCACACATAAAGATGTTTTTAATCTTTGAACAATTTACCAAATATTCAATTTTTTCCTACAAATCGTATCAAAAATGATGTTATGATACAAACAGATAAAGACATTACTGTACGAATATTTATTAAAATCAGCCACATGACACAATAACTGTCGACATTTTGTCTTTTTCGGGGGAAAAGAAGGTTTTAGAAAAAAGTGTAATGTTCAGACCGGATGCAGACAGAGGTATGTTCCCAGGGTTGTTTTTCAGAGAATAATTTGGAGCAATGCAATATGACACCAGCCGAAAAACGAAAATTTATCCGTCTCGATTCCCTTCACCTTCTTGACTATATTATTGTTGACTCATCCGGAAATGAATGCGGTTACTCCATGGGGCGAACTCTTGATGTCAGCATCAACGGCATCAAGATGGAAACCGTCCTTGAAATCTCTCTTGATATGCAGCTGATAATAACGCTTGGCCTGGAGGATAATCTCATTGATGTCATCGGGATACCGATACATACCGCGAAAAGCGATAACCGATTCGTCTCAGGCATAGAATTCAGCAAAGTAAATGGTGAAGACAGAGCCATTTTGCGCAGCTATGTAGATGAATTTCAGGCACGTAAAGAAATACTTCTGCAAAAAGACGATTTCCCTCCTTCAAAGGAAAAAGTCGTGTAGAGGATAGAATTCTCGTCACAACAACCTCTCCCGGTAGAATGCAATCCGGATTTTCTTGCGCCATTCTGCAGAACGGTCAAAAACCCTTCTCTCTGCACAGCAGTACCACCTTCATCCGGTCCAGCAGATACGCCGTATTCCCTCAACGTCCTCCACTTCGGGATATCTATGGGAAACCCTTCTGAATAGACTGATAGTATAGTAAAACAGTTGCTTGACTTTGTTGATCTCCCCCTACTATAATAGCTCGGCAGCAGATCTTTCTTATCCGTCAATCCAGAGAGTTAACATGTTTACAGCACGCAAAGGCGCCAGACATCTCATCCTTCTCCTGTTGTGTCTCTTCACATCGTCCTGCAGCAGCTTGTTGACATCCACGGTAATCGTACCGGCATTTGACAATCTGCAGGAACAGTCCGATTTGCTGCTGGTCTGCGAGGGAACCCCATCCTATCTCCTCATGCTCGACTCCCTGATAGCCTCAAAGCCTGAAAATACCGGTCTCCTCTCCCTGGGGTGCAAAGCATACGCCGGCTACATCGGCGCCATGCTCGAGTGTGGTTCACCCCTGAACAGGGTTGAAGCTATGGCCGACAAGGCCAATACATACAGGATACGGCTGCTTAATGCGCTGCTGGGCATCTCTCCGGGGGACGACTACCAGCTTTTCAGCTCGAAGCTGGAGGCGGCCTCCCAAACAAATGCAGAGGAACTCTTCTGGGCCGGCTTCGCCTGGATTACCTGGGTCCGGCAGCAGGAAGGCGCACCTGCCGCAATGGCAGACTTGGGCAAAATCGAACAACTGCTCCACAAGGTAATCGAACTTGACGAAACCATCCAATCCGGATCAGCACATTTCCTTCTCGGGGGATACTACGGCTCTCGGCCTGCCATGTTCGGCGGCGATCCGTCGCAAAGCCGCTATCATTTCGAACGTGCCCTGCAGATTTCCAGACGAACCATGCTTATTGTCCAGACAACCTATGCAGAGACCTACTGCAGAACGACAATGAATAAAGACCTGCATGATGCTCTTCTGCTGGAAGTTATGGATTTTCAGCTTCATTTACAGCCCGGCAACATGCTTGCCAACCAGATTGCACAGCGTAGAGCCAAACGACTTCTTCAAGAACAGTTCTTCGAAGAATAACTTCCTATCGCCACTGGAGATTGTCATGAAAAAGAGTATCCTTGCTGCACTGATTATACTGTTCTTTTTCTTCTCCCCTGCGCTGGCTGCCCCCAAACACTCCTTCAAGATTGCCAGTCTTGCCCCCGACGGCTCCATATGGACGAATCATTTTCGCCAATTTGCAGCAGAAGTAGAAGAAAAAAGCGGTGGTGCCATACATATCAAGATATATCCTGGGGGAATCATGGGAGATGACCTTGCCATGTACCGGAAAATCAGGATAGGCCAGCTCCACGGCGGTGGATTCACAATGACGGGAATTTCCAACGTTGTTCCCGACTTCAGGGTCATGGCCATCCCTTTTTATTTTGATACGTACCAGGAAATAGATGCGGTCAGCGATACTATTTTCCCTTACCTCCAGAAACGTTTTAACGACAACGACCTTGAGCTTCTTGCCATAACCGAGGTTGGATTCATCTATGGAATGTCGACCTCTCCCATGTCCACTCTGGCCGACCTGCAAAAGCGAAAATCCTGGGTTCCGGCAGGGGACCCCCTGACAACCACCTATCTGCAGAATCTCGGTATTACACCCATACCACTGACCATACCGGACGTGCTGTCCTCTCTGCAGACCGGCTTGATTGACACGGTATATACCTCTCTCTATGGCGCCATAGTAATGCAGTGGTTTACTAAAGCTGTATATGTGACCGACGTCCCCTACGGCTATGCATATGGAGCTGTAGCACTGAGCAAAAAAGCATTTTCCCAGCTGCCGCAGGAATATGCTGAAATACTCCACCAGGCAGCACAGAAGCATTTCACCGCCCTGAACAGGGAGACCCGCGAGATAAACAGAGAATCAAAAGAGGTTCTCAAAGAGCATGGCGTCACCTTTATTGGAGCCTCCCCGGAAACAAAGCAGAAACTCCGCCAAAACAGTGAGGAAACCATCAAAATACTCAAGGGCCAAGCCTTTTCTGAAGAAGCATTTTCTCAGGTTGATGAGATCGTAAAACAACTTCGTGCGACTCAGTAACAGAAAACCGTCATGAATCTGCGCACCATCAGCAAAACAGTGCAGCGGGGCGAGGAACTCCTTCTTGCCCTTCTGCTTACGGCCATGGCGGGACTCTCCTGTATCCAGATTTTTCTTCGTCTTTTTTTCGACAGCGGCCTGATCTGGATCGATCCCCTGTTACGCTCCCTGGTTGTGTGGAGCGGGCTCCTTGGTGCTATGCTGGCCGTTTCCAGGAACAAACATATCTCCATCGACATTTCCGAACACCTTCTTCCTGAAAACGTTCTGACTCCTCTCAGAATCCTTATCCAAATCTTCTCGTGCTGTGTCTGCGCATTTCTGACCTATGCTTCGCTCCTTTTCCTTCAAAGTGAAATGGAATTCGGCGGAACCTTTCTTCTTGCGCTGCCGGCCTGGATATGGAACCTGATCTTCCCTTTTGCATTTGCCGTTATGGCCTGTCGTTTTCTCTTTGCAGCCGTTGCAGAAACTCTTACGCTTTTGTCTACAACATCTGAGGACTCCTCTCCATGAGCGGCCTCCATCTTCTTTTTGCTGCCCTGGCTCTGGCGGGAGCTCCTCTCTTCATTGTCATTTCTGCGATCGCTCTGTTGTCCTTTTCCTCCAGCGGAATAGAGATCTCCGTGGTCATAATCGAGATGGCACGACTTACCGAAACGCCACTACTCCTCTCCCTGCCCCTCTTTATTTTCACGGGAATGCTTCTTTCGGAAAGCAATGCCCCACAGCGCATTCTTTCGATATCCAGAGTGTTTTTCGGTTGGCTTCCAGGAGGACTCGGTGTCATCAGTCTGATAGTCTGTGCCGTTTTTACTGCATTTACAGGCGCGTCTGGAGTTACCATTTTCGCCCTGGGCGGATTGCTCCTTCCAGCCCTGCAGAACGATGGTTACGGTAAAAACTTTTCCATGGGCCTGGTTACCTCTTCCGGCAGTCTTGGTCTGCTTTTCCCACCAAGCCTGCCCCTTATTCTCTATGGTGTCATCTCCGGCAGCCGCATTGATCATCTTTTTCTCGCAGGCCTTCTCCCCGGTATCTTCATGATGATCATCCTCAGCACCTATACCATGTACAGGAGTCCGCCAAGAAAGGAAACGGTAACACGCAGTGAAGCCATTACCGCTTTACGCAGTTGTATGTGGGAACTCCCTCTGCCGTTTATCGTTCTCGGCGGAATCTACGGGGGCTATCTTGTTGCAGGCGAAGCAGCGGCAATTGCCGCTGTCTATGTGCTCGTTGTCGAAGTCATCATCCTCAAGGATATTTCTCTTGCGCAAGTGCCGAAAATCATGGCAGGATCCATGGTACTCTTTGGAGGAATTCTTGTTATTCTTGCTGCTTCCATGGCGTCAACCAACTTTCTCATCGACCAGGAAATACCCCAGCGGCTTTTCGAGTTCCTGCAGCACTATATCAGCAGCAAATATACCTTTCTCCTGCTCCTCAACATCTTTCTTTTAATCGCCGGCGCAATGCTCGATATTTTTTCCGCCATTGTACTGATTGTACCCTTGATACTGCCTATTGCCGCTGGATACAATGTCGACCCCATCCATCTCGGCATTATTTTCCTTACCAATCTGCAGATAGGCTATTGTACTCCCCCCGTCGGCATCAACCTTTTTCTGGCTTCTTACCGTTTTAATACCCCTATTATTGAAATTTACCGGGCCTGTCTGCCTTTTCTTGGCCTGTTGCTTTTTACTCTGCTTTTCATAACCTATTATCCTGCCTT
>JAZBNU010000414.1:0-3444 GCA_036350815.1 Desulfopila sp. | reverse complement strand
GTCTACGGTGAATTGATCGGCAAACCCTGTTATCAGGTTTTTCATGGACAAAAAGAACCGTGCCCGACCTGTCCGGTATCACAGCCCAACCTCAACAAAAATGTGGAAACGGCTACCGTCTACCATAGCGAACTGAAAAAAACCTTTGAAATAACATCTTCACCCGTACTGGACGACCATGGCGCATTGCTCTATCTTGTCCATTCCGCAAAAGATATCACCACACGGTTAAAAGATGAGGAAACCAGAAGCATCCTCTCGGCCGCTGTACAGCAGACCACAGAATCAGTCGTAATTACAGATACAACCGGAAAGATCAGATATGTCAATCCGTCCTACAGCAACACAACTGGATACTCTCGTGATGAACTGCTCGGCAAAAAACTGGACTTTCTCAATATCAATCAGAACTCTGCTGCTCTTTTTTCCGAAATACTGCAGACAGTGAAAGGTGGAAAAGTCTGGCAAGGGCATTTGACCAGCAGAAAAAAAGACAACACTCTCCTGGAAGAAAACGCTACCATCTCGCCGATAATACAGAATACAGGCCAGGTATCACATTTTGTCGCCGTCAAACGCGATGTCACCAGAGAAAAACAACTGCAAAAACAACTGCAGCAGGCCATGAAGATGGAAGCCATTGGCACCCTCGCCGGGGGCATAGCTCATGACTTTAACAATATCCTCTCTGCAATGATCGGTTACGGGCAGATAGCTAAAGGCAAGCTGAAAGAAGACGATCCTCTGCGGGAGGATATCGAACAGATCCTCCAGGCCGGTGACAGAGCGACTAATCTCGTCAAGCAGATCCTCACCTTCAGTCGGCGCGATACCCAGGAAAACTTCCATCCCTTAAAATTACAATATATTCTCAAAGAGGTTATCAAACTGCTGCGCTCCTCCTTCCCGGCAACCATTGAACTGCGTCCCGACATCGACGACAAATGCGCTGCCGTCCAGGCTGACCCTGATCAACTCCACCAGCTGGTCATGAACCTGTGCACCAACGCCAAACAAGCCATTGGGGGCGATTACGGCTCGCTGAGGATCTCTTTACAGGAAGAGACCGTTGCATCGCCTCGGATACTCAACGGATCCATAACGCTGCCCAAGGGCGACTATGTATATCTTGCAGTCAGTGACAACGGACCAGGAATGAGCAAAGAAGTATTGGCGAGAAGTTTCGAACCGTTCTTCACCACCAAGCCAAAGGGGCATGGAACTGGCCTGGGCCTCTCTGTGGTCCATGGCATCGTGGAAAAACATGGCGGCATCATCAGTATCGACAGCACCCCAGGTATCGGCACAACCATACATATCTATTTCCCCGCTGTAAGAATACACATAGAGACCAGCACCGAAGAGGTAGAGCTGGACAGCGGAGGAACAGAACGGATCATGGTGGTCGATGATGAGATGGTCCTGGCCAGGATGCTTGAAAAAATGCTCAGTAAACTTGGATATCAGGTGGCACTTTTTGTCGACAGTCTCACTGCAGTTCGGGAATATCGGCGCAACCCCCATGATTTTGATCTTATAATTACAGACATGACCATGCCTCATATGACCGGGGCGGAACTCTCACGGGAAATCCTCTCACTGCGTCCCGATCTTCCTATAATCATGTTGACGGGATACAGTGAAAGCATTGATGAAGAAAAAGCTGCACGGCTTGGCATTACAAGCTTTATGCTTAAGCCCATGAAGAAAAATATGCTGGTAAAAATGGTCCGAAAGGTGCTCGACGATGCCAAAAATGCTTGTAGTTGATGACGATGTGACGCTGGCGACAATGCTGGTGAAACAAATGAGTGCTCAAGGGCATAGCGCCGAGATGGCCTGGACCCTCACAGAAGGTCTTGCCAAAGCCGCTGCCGCTCCATTTGACATAATCCTGCTGGATGTGCAGCTGCCGGACGGCAACGGACTTGAGCATCTTCCCCAATTTAAAACAACGCCTTCCCTGCCGGAAGTAATCATCATTACCGGTCATGGTGAGGCTGACGGCGCTGAAAAGGCCATTGTCAGCGGAGCCTGGAGCTATATCGAAAAACCGCATGTCATCAGAGAGTTGCACCTCCATCTCACCAGAGCCCTGCAGTATCGTCGGGAAAAACTCAAAGTCAATGAAGTTCCGGTTTCCCTCAAGCGCGATAAAATTATCGGCAACAGCGCCGCTCTCAACAAATGCCTGGACCAGCTGGCCAGGGCGGCAGCCTGTGATGTTTCTGTCTTGATAACTGGTGAAAGCGGTACAGGCAAAGAGCTGTTCGCCGGAGCAATACATGAAAACAGCAGGCGCTCCCAGGGGAATTTCGTGGTTGTTGACTGCGCCGCACTGCCGGAGACTCTGATTGAAAGCACACTTTTCGGCCACGTCAAAGGTGCTTTTACCGGAGCCGATACCGCCCAGGACGGCCTGGTCAAGCACGCTGACGGTGGAACCCTTTTTCTCGATGAAGTAGGAGAGCTTCCCCTTGCCATCCAGAAAACTTTCCTCCGCCTTCTGCAGGAACAGGAATATCGGCCGGTCGGCTCCACCAGACGCCAGCACAGCAATTTCCGCCTGGTCGCCGCCACCAATCGGAACTTGGAAGAACGAACGGCAGCCAACCTTTTCCGGGAAGATCTGCTCTTCCGCCTTCAGGCATTTGCCATTGAACTGCCGCCACTGCGTGACCGCCTTGAGGATGTTGAAAAACTTGCCACTTCCTTCATCGCCAGGCTGTGCCGCCGCTACGGCCTTGAAACCAAAGGAATATCGCAGGATTTCATTGATGCCCTGACGAGTTATCACTGGCCCGGCAACGTCAGAGAACTGCACCAGACCATTGAGCAGGTGTTCACCAGTGCATTTCTCGGTCCCACCTGTTTCGCAATCCATCTGCCTGAACAGTTCAGAATAAAACAGGCACGAGCCGGCCTCTCCTCTGCTGGAAAACCAGACAGCCAGGAAACAACATTGCCGAACTGGCGACGATATAAGGACATGTGCGAAGAAAGCTATCTCCACAAGCTCAGACTCCTCGCAGAGGGCAATGTCAGTAAAGCCTGCAGAATCTCAGGAATTTCCCGCACTCGCCTCTATCAGCTTATCAATAAATTCGGAATGGATTTCAGCTGAACAGGGGCAGTCTTTTTACTACCGTTCACAAAAGTTTACACTATCACCATTAGTGAACAGAAAACACCATCAAAATCCTTCTCACATCAGTCTTCACCTGAAAAGTATCCTCATATATACAGTCAGTTAATTAAACACCTGATCCCATAATCCATACTGGCACAATATGTGCTTTTTAACGGTTAGCTACTGTTTAATTTACATAACTTTACACTTTTGAGTACAGTCCATGAATACCTTCTTTTATTCTGCCAGAACCACAGCCTGCTCTGTTGAGTGCCGCTACAGAACCTGCACTGCCAGATGCCTGTCCCGCCTTG
>JAZBNU010000413.1:0-2915 GCA_036350815.1 Desulfopila sp. | reverse complement strand
ATGTGGCCACTGCCTACCGGCTTGGAGCTTCTCGCGCCTACCCTATTATGCAGCTTGATTTCAAAGAAAATGTTCAGAATGCCACCAATGGGCAGGTATATGTCAAGCTCGCGCCGGCAGGACAGCTCGGTGCTGGAAGTGCTTTGGTACAGAAGGTTCAGTCCGGCACTATCCAGGCGGCCCAGCATTCCATTGCCAACTTTGCACCCTATGCCCCTGCTGCCGATCTGATTAACATCCCATACTGGTGTGGTGAAAACCAGAAATTTATCAACCTGGTTACCTCTGCAGCCTGGAAAAAAGAAATCAACCCCAAAATAGAAGACAAGGGATTCAAGGCCCTGTGGTATGTCTGTATCGATCCGCGAACCTGTGCCATCCGCAAAGGTGTGGATGGCCCGATAAAAACACCTGACCAGTTGAAGGGCCTTAAGTTTCGGGTTCCGGGTTCTAAGATCCTGCAGCAGTTCTATCAGCTCGCCGGGGCAAATCCCACTCCGGTTGCCTGGGGTGAAACATCTTCTGCGATAAAGCAGGGAGTTGCAGATGCGCTGGATCCATCCGTTGAGGCTCTTCTGGTTTTCGGTTTCAGTGAGATCCTTTCGCATGTTACCTTTAATGCGGCCGTGCCCGATTCTCAGGTCTACTCCTGTAATCTGAAATGGTTCAACAGCCTTCCTGCTGATGTTCAGGAAGGAATTGAATTTGCCAGTGAAATCACCAGCAGACAAAACCTTGCCAAAGTTCCTGCAGCCCGGAATTACGCTATGGCTGAGATGGCGAAGGCAGGGGTAGAGTTTTATGTGCCGACTGAAGAAGAAAAAGCACAATGGGTAGCTAAGTCAGGCGCCCAGCTTCCCGCCTGGGATGCCATCAAGAAAGAGCTGATTGGCTCGCTTGCCAAGTTTGATGAGTTGGCAGAGGCTGCAAATACCTTTGGCGGATACTATGTTCATGATATTTAACCGCCGGTAGGACTGGAACGGCCTTTCTGGTTAAGCAGACAGGCCGTTTCAGTTAACAACGAAAGACAGGTGAATTTATGCGGTTTAAAAAAATTCTGGAACAGATTGATAAAAACGGTGAACGATATCTGCTTTTACCTTTGTATGCCCTGATAGTGAGCACCATTTTTTTGGAGGTGATGAGACGCAGTCTGCTGTCGTACTCTTCAATCTGGGCTGAAGAAGTTGCGAGGTATGCATTCATTTATGTTGCATGGATTGGAGCCTCCGCTGCCATCAAACAGCGCGCCCATATCCGTATTGATGTCATTTTGAATATATGTCCTCCAAGATTGAAGGCACTTCTCTATATTTTCGGTGATATCATAACCTTGATCCTTGCTGTGATCGCTATATACATGTCCATGGAGCCGGTGTTGAATTCCATTCATTTCGGATCGGTGACCCACGGTCTGAGGATCAGTCATGCCTGGTTTCTTGCCGCTGTTCCAATTGGTTTCGCCATGATGGTTTTCCGTATTCTGCAATCCATGAAGCGAGACTGGAATGATCTGAAGGCAGGACGTCCCGTCTTCGAGGGAAGCAAACTCTTTGACTAGAATAAGGAGCTGAGAGACAATGTATTATCTGTTGGAACAACAAGAATTGGCGCTTGGCTGGGAGTTTTATGCACCCCTTATCGGAATGGTGGTCCTGATTCTTTTAGGGGTAAGGGTCTGGGCTGTTCTCGGGCTTGGCTCCGTTATAATGCTGATGACAACCGAGGTGCTTCCACCGACGCTGCTTGGTGAGGCCTTGTTTGAAGGCGTCGATCATTTTGCCCTGATTGCCGTACCACTTTTTATTCTTACCGGGGACGTTTTGGTCCGTACAGGATTGTCCCTCAAACTCCTGGAAGTTGCGGAAGCAACCATGGGATGGCAGAGGGCGGGCCTTGGCACCTCCACTGTTCTCGGCTGCGGCTTCTTCGCCTGTATTTCAGGCTCAGATGCTGCCGATGCCGCCGCGATCAGCAGGATAACCATAGACCGTCTGGTCGAAAAGGGATACCCCAAAGGGTATGCCTGCGCCATGGTAGCTGCGGGAGCCTGTACCGGAATCCTGATTCCGCCCTCGATTGCGTACATCATTATCGGTCTGGTGCTGGGAATTTCCGCTTCCACCCTGTTTCTCGCTGCGGCGATCCCCGGAGTCCTGATCCTTGCCACGGTGATGATTACCAATACCGTGGTAAATCGTTTTAAGTGCTACGAAATGTCCGGTGTTGGTTTTAATCTGCAGCACTGGCTCAAAACCGTTTACTCCGCCCGTTTTGCCCTGCTTATTCCTTTTATCATTCTCGGCGGAATATACTCCGGGATATTTACCCCGACGGAATCAGCCGCGGTTGCGGTAGTGACGACAATTATTATTGGTTTTTTTCAAGGGACGCTCAAGCTGAAAGATTTTCCTGAAATGCTGGAATCTTCAGCAAAAGTAAACGGAGTCATTGTCCCGATTATTGCTATGTCTCTGCCTTTGGCCCAGACACTGGCTTCACTCCAGATTCCCCAGTATTTTGTCGCCGGAATTACAGAAATGACGACCAATATGTATTTGATTATACTGTTGATGCTTGTAATTTTAATGGTTGCTGGCTGTGTCATGGAAACCACCCCCAACATCGTCATTCTCTCGCCCCTGCTTCTGCCGCTTGCTCAGGCGATAGGAATGAATGAAATCCATTTCTGTATCTTTATGATTACCGCTCTCGGTGTTGGCTTTATCACTCCGCCAATGGGACTCAATCTCTTTGTTCTCTCGGGGGTAACGGGAACATCGGTGATGGCGATATCGCGACATGCCGTCATTTATGTTCTGGCAATGTTAATTACGGTGCTGGTGATTGCTTTTGTCCCGGCGTTATCACTGTGGCTCTTGTGAGTTGCGTCAGCAGTATTGTGCAGAGGT
>JAZBNU010000412.1:0-2468 GCA_036350815.1 Desulfopila sp. | reverse complement strand
TTTACCAGATAGTCATCTGCACCCGCAGAAAATCCATTTAATTTGTCATCTATTGCGTCTCGAGCTGTCAGCATCAGAATCGACGCCTGATTTTCTGCCTCCTGCCGATAACGGGAACAGATGGTCAGCCCGTCGATTTTTGGCAGCATGATGTCGAGGATAATGATATCGAGTGCCATATTCAAGGCAAGATGCAAGCCGGTGACACCATCCGTAGCATGGTCGACCTCGTGTCCTTTTTGACCGAGAAAGTCGGTGATGTTGGCGGCAAGATCCCGATTGTCTTCGATTACCAGGATATTCAGGGAAACTTTCTCCATGTTTTGGCTCTATGCAGGGGTTGTGTGTTTTTCATGTGTGAATCTTAACCAGTTCCCCCATCCATCCGCCACCAATTTTCTTTTTTTCACGAACTTTTCACGTTTTATCCACATTCGATTCACACACCCTGTGCTACTGTGACGGTCCTGAACGGTGCAATGTGAAACGAAGCATGAAACGCTTAATTCCACCATGGAGAACGACCATGAGAAGCAGAAGAGAAAGAACAATATTGCTGTTTGTGACAGCATCCCTGCTGACGGCGGGACTGTCGATAACTGGCATCGCCTATGGCGGCAAAGGTTTAACGCTTACGGAAGAGGTGCGTAGTAGCATCGAGAAGGCTTTTCCCGGAGCCGAAATTACCGGCACGGAAAAAGAACGATGGCGGGGGCAGGAAGTTACCGAAGTTGAACTGGTGGCCAGAGACGGCAACAGCTACGAAGTGTATGTTTCTGCCGATGGAACAATACAGAAAATTGAGCTGGAAGATGGGTGGTTTAAGTAGAGCACCTTTCGATTGAAAGCTTTTTCCCGGTTAAGAGCAACAGATGAGGGAGAAAGAAAACGTAAACTAAAAACAGAAGGAAATACGGCATATGAAATTTTTTATTATCTCGCGAGGATTCAAGAAGACCTTTCCGCTACTTCTCTTTGTTGCACTGTCAACACCAGCTCACGCGCTTGAGATATCGAAGAATATTCTCACCACTCTTGAGCAAGCCTATCCGGGAGCCGAGATAGTGGATGTGGAGAAAGAGAAGTGGCAGGGACAGGAGGTCACGGAAATTGAGTTGGTGGCCGCTGATGGGATCCGTTATGAACTCCTTTTCTCCGATGACGGTCGGATACTGAAGTCTGAAGAAGAAGAGGAGTTGCCGTTGATTGGCGGTGAGGTGGCAATAGGTATTGGGGGCAGAGTGGAAAGTGAAATCTATAGAGGCGTCGATACGGAATTCGGAATTGTGCCCTTTCTACGATATGAGAATGGGCCACTGGTGATAGAGGCTTATGACGAGCTCGGTGTAACCTATACGGTCCTTGGTGGCGACGGGTATAAAGTGGGTGTCAAGGGAGCTGTCGATTTCGGAGCGGGCTATGATCCGGATGACAGCGATTATTTTCGGGGAATGGATGAACTTGATACGCTCTATAATCTCGGCGTGGAATTTGAGTGGGTTTTCGCTGACTGGATTGTGGGGATGGAGTTCTCCCAGGATGTAAGTGGCGAGCATGACGGTCAGGAAATAGAGCTGACCCTTGGTCGTTCCTGGGATTTCGGCGGATTTGAACTGCAGCCTTCTTTCAGCATGGCCTGGCTCAGTGAAGAGGCGGTTGATTATTTCTATGGTGTTTCCCAAAGAGAAGCAAGAGCCGATCGCCCTGCCTATTCGCCCGGTTCAAGCGTTGAACTGGCTGTCGAACTGATGGTAACCAAACGAATCATAGGTGATCTTCAGGTCGTTGGAATTGTGGAAGTTGCAGCCTATGGCGATGAGATAACAGATAGCCCGCTGGTGGATGAAGATTACAGCTACGAAACCATTTTGGGATTGATATATACCTTTTGATTCCTTCGGTGTGTTTTTGTTCTCTCTCCTATTCTTTCCGACATTGGCTGTGTGAGAGCAGGCCTGTCGCGACTGAGTTATTGTTAAGAATGAGTTTACAGACAACCTGCACAATGCAACATGCAGGAGGTATTTTCTCGATGACAGTTACCAAACGACATATACCAAGCAACTGGCTTGTTGCTTTTCTCTTTTATCTTACCGTTGTTGGTTGCTCGCCGGTAGCGGTAGAGGATCGTCATGACCTTTCCTTAAGAATGCCTGAGCGTTTTTCTGCTGCTACTCCAGGACAGAATGCTAAGAACGTATCTTGGGAAAAAAGCTTTCCATCCAAGCGATTAAAAATGGATATTGAGCAACTTCATGAACAAAATTACGAAATTGAAGCTGCTCGTCACCGGTTGGAGCAGGCGGCATTGGCCTATGCCTATTCTGCTGCGGAATTAATGCCTTCAATCAATGCACATGCTGGTTTTGAGCGAAGCCGGGATGAAACGCGAATGGGCACGGACTCGTCTACCACTGAAAATGCTGTAATTATCAGTGGCATGCTGTCGTGGGAAGCGGATGTCTGGG
>JAZBNU010000411.1:0-11553 GCA_036350815.1 Desulfopila sp. | reverse complement strand
TAAAGAACGATTTCTTCTTTCTTGTCGAAACTGTTTATGGAGGCATTTATGAAAAGGTTTCTTTTGCTCATCCTGGTGTGTGCCATATTTCCCTGCTTTTTTTATCCGGGTTATGCTGTGGCGGAGGATCAGAAGTATGAGATTGTTTTCTGGGAATCGGTGAGAGATTCCGAAGATGCGGCACTCTTCAGACTGTATCTTGAGAAATATCCAAACGGTGTTTTTGCCGGTATTGCCAAACGAAAGATTGAAGAGATGGAAGCTGTCTCGCAGCCGTCCACGGCACAAACGCCTGTGCACCCTGTCGTACAGCCTGGGGCGGGTAGCGTTACCCCTCTGAATAATGAGTCCGGGATAGTAAGAGTAGCAATTTTTCCATTCAGATTGCTTGAAGATGCGGATGCCATGACCGCAGTCCTCAGTTCCGATCTGGAAAATATTTTTCGGGCTTTTAGCCACTGCATGCAGATTACCCATTCTTATTACAGTCTGGAAAGACAGACCAATGCTCAGAGTCTCAAAGGGGTGAAGGAACTCAGGCAAAACGCCTTTCTTGACAATATGGGAATCGATTCCCGAAAACTCTGGAACGGCAGTACTCCCAATGCCGCGACTTTGACCGCCATTGCTGCTGATCTTGATGTCGATGCGGTTGTGATGGGGGCAATCAGAGTGAGTAATCCCTGGAGTGATAAATATCAGCTGGGGTATATTCGTGCGTATATGCTGGATGTCCAGAGTGGAGAAATGTTTAAATCGAGAAATGTGGATACTTTTTCTGATGCCAGAGAAGTATTGCCCAGGATTCTCAATAAGCTTGTTGCAAAATATTCCCTGGCGTATTGCAGCCAATAGCCTGATGGTTTTTTTGAGGTGTTAGGAGAAGAACTGACCGAAACAATGGAGACAGAGGTCTATAACCTTTTTTTTCTGGCTTTGATTTCAGTGCTATGGACAATTTTCAGGCCCTTTTCTTTGAGTTGCTTCATGGCCTTTGTGTAGGCGATTGGATCAATTGCTCTGGTACCGTCTTCGATTAAAACTGCCTTGAACCCGAGCATCAATGCATCGGCGAGTGTGTAGCGGGCGCAGAAATCTCCCGCAAGGCCGACTACATAAACTGTTTCAACATTTCTTCCTCTCAGATAATCGCCCAAACCGGTAGATTTTTTATGACCATTGTCAAAAAAACCGCTGTAGCTGTCTATGGTGGGATCCATTCCTTTGCGAAATATTGCCTCCACCTGGTTCATTTTCAGCTCTTGTGAAAATGCGGCACCGGGCGATCCCTGTACGCAGTGATCCGGCCAGAGAATTTGAGACATGCCATCTATTTCTACTTTGTCCAAGGGGTTTTTGCCCGGATGGTTTGAGGCAAAGCTGGAGTGGTCGGGAGGGTGCCAGTCCTGTGTCGCAACGACCAGCTCAAAAAAGTCCTGAAGCCTGTTGGCAACCGGTATAACAGCATCTCCTTCGGGGACCTCAAGAGGGCCGCGAGGGAGGAAATCGTACTGGATATCGACTAAGAGCAATGCTTTCATGATGTTTTCCGGAGTATATGATTGTGTACTAAGTCCTGCCGCATTTTTTCAAGACGGGAACTCAGCCCCACGTGGTAAACAGGTGCGTTCTCGAACTGTTTGTAGAGGCCGGGCAGCTTCTGTAAACGCTCCTGCAGATATGCATGGGATTCGGCTGGGTGCTGCGACTTGTGCAGGGCTTTTCCTTTTTCCATCACGATCTCCAGTAATGGTTCAGAGAGCCATTCTCCCGGCTTTAGAAAAGTATCTTTCTTTAAGGGGTGGTGCATCTCCATGAATGTTGCCGGGTCTTCCTCTACAAGACTGACGGCATCAGCCATAAAGTTGCCGCCGGAGTCCGAGAAACGATGTACCTGTTTGACTCCGGGCAGAGTCACCTTTTCCAAAGACTCCGAGACCTTCAGTCGTGGCTTGCCGGCAGCCATGGCTAATTTATAGACGCCGTCAAGAGCACCATCAGGTTGGCCGGTCAGGACAGCTGTCCCTATGCCATAGGCATCGACAGGGGCATTTTCATGGCGCAGCCTTCGTATGATATATTCGTCCACATTGTTGGAAATAACTATTTTTACAGAGTTTAATCCCGCATTGTCGAGCATCTGCCGGGATTTCGCAGCCAGATGTAGCGGGTCTCCGCTGTCAAGACGGATTCCTGAAAGCCGATGTCCTTTTTTCTCCATTTCCTGAGCAATCCGTATGGCATTTGGTACGCCGCTGTGCAGGGTGTCATAGGTATCCACCAGCAGTATGCAGTTGTTCGGGTTTTTTGCGGCATACTGTCGAAAAGCAGTTATTTCCTCATCGTAGCTCTGAATGAAGGAGTGTGCCATGGTTCCGCTGGCTTTAAGATTATACATGAAGGCGGAAAAAACGTTGGAGGTGGAATCGAAGCCGCCGACTATAGTAGCTCGTGAGGCATGAATCGCTCCCAGGCCATGTGCTCTTCGCATCCCGAAATCCGTAAGAGTTACATTGTCTCCCGCAGCAAGGCGCATCCGCGCGGCCTTGGTGGCGACCAGAGAGGAAAAATTCAGTATGTTCAGGAGCAGTGTCTCGGTGAGCTGAGCTTCTATGAGAGTGCCGTGTACCTCAACGATGGGCATATTGGGAAAGACAATTTCTCCTTCCTTTACCGAATAGATATTTGCCTGGTAGCGAAACTCCCGGAGATATTGCAGAAAATCTTTGTTGAAGCCATTCTCCAAAAGGTAGGCGAGATCATCTTCTTCGAAACGCAACCCTTCGAGGATCTGGAGAAGGTCATGCAGCCCTGCAAAGACTACATAGGCGCCTTCAAAAGGATTTTTACGATAAAAATAATAAAAAACGGAGGGATCATCTTTTCTGCCATCCAGGAAATACGTCTGGGCCATGGAAAGTTGATACATATCCGTATACAGGCCCATGTGCTTATCTATAATATCCATCTGCTCATCTGCTTCTGTGAAAAGTATTTCAGCCATGAAAAATGCCCTGACAATGCACGAAACAGGGCAGCAGCAAAACCTTCTTCCTCTTCTTCTACAGTATAGCAACCAGGGAGGCGTTATGCAAAAAACCGAAAAAATACCTTCATAAAAACAGTACCGGGTGGTGTTGTGAGAGCAGGGAATTTTTCAGAAGAGAGTAATATGCTGCATGAATCTTGCCATGAAACAGTGTTCTCGTGGCCAAAGAGTCTGTCGGTATAGATGATCTGTTCTGCCCACTATATCCTGGGCTCGTGTAGCCCCTGTGGGGTGTCAGTGCAGTGCTTTTACTTTTCGCGATGCCATGAAGCCGTATATGACAAAACACAGAGACACCGTTTGTTGTATTGCCAGCAAAGGCTTATTCTGGATGAGCATCAGCGTTGCCATGCTCCCGTTCATCAGCATAAAAAACAACCAGCCTTTTCGTCTATTTTTTGCCAGTAAATAGCTTCCCAGGAGAAAGCCCGTCATGGCTCCAACTTCAAGAAACTGAGAGAAAGCTGTCAATCCGCCATAGTCAAACAGGCTGTAGCTGACACCGAGGGTGATTGAGCCATAGGTGAAAAAAGCGGCAGTTTTGTCAAGAATCCTGTTGGGTGAGCCGGTATTGTAATATGCCGTATAGATACCCAGCAGCATTGATGGAACCCCACCTGCCTCTATTGAAGCTGCTATCCAATTGTGGCCGTCAAGGAGCAGTATTACCCAGGCAGGTACGCCTAGAATGTATATAGCCCAGCCATAGAATTGCAGCTTTCTTTTACTTTTCTCGGTTTTGCCCTCCGCAAAAGCAAACAGGATCTTGTTGACGAGATAAAAGCTGCCGCCCCAGATCTGTAGTAGTATATCCATATCGATTTTTAAGATGGCATTGTACAGCTCCCGCTTGGGGGAGGTGGTACGTTGACGGAGTATTTTTTATACAGCCGGAGGGTGCTTTTACAGGGCTGCTGGAAAAATCTAGTATCCTGTATTGCTAAAATGATCAACCATTGATTCTCTTGAGCAATCAACAGGGAGAGTGTTGCCGCAGCTCTCACCGGCATTCCTTCAAATCTGTTTGTCTTGAAAAACCTTGTAAAGAGGGCGCACTTTCTGGCTTCCACCTCTTGCTTCAGTTGCGGGCAACAGGAAAACAATCGTGTAGCCTTCTGCTGGTAAGAATGAGCAGAATTTCCAAAGAGTCAGCACCCTGTCTTCCTGGCAGGTACGAAAAATTCGCACTCAGTTGCTCTGCCGTGCTATACTGTTTCAAATAGTGTCAGTCTGTTAAGTTGTACTGGAGGGTGGCTTTCGCTTCATGTCTGGAAACTGCCCGAGTCTGACAGGTAACCTTCAGCATTGTATGTGCCGTAAAAGGAGGGAAAATGCTCTATAGAGAGTTTGGAAAAACCGGAGAAAAGGTTTCCAATCTTGGGTTTGGCTGCATGCGTTTGCCGATTGTAGGGCAACAGGAGGAAAATATTGAGGAGAAGCTTGCCGCAAAAATGCTTCGTGACTCCATAGATCAGGGAGTTAATTATGTCGATACCGCCTATCCTTATCACAAGGGTATGAGTGAGCCTTTTGTGGGCAGGGCACTTCAGAACGGTTATCGCAAAAAGGTTTTCATCGCCACCAAGCTGCCGCCCTGGGATGTGAATACTCCGGAGGACTGTGGGCGGATTTTCAACGAACAGCTGAAGAGGCTGCAGACGGAATATATTGATTTCTATCTCCTTCATGCTCTGAAAAAAGAATGGTGGAATAAGCTTGTTCAGCTTGGCGCATTGGAATTCCTGGATAAGGAGATAAGGGATGGGCGGATCAGATATGCCGGGTTCAGCTTTCATGATGAGTTGGAGCAATTTAAAGTCATAGCTGACGGTTATGACTGGTCATTTTGTCAGATCCAATACAATTTCATGGATGAAGAAGTCCAGGCAGGCACAGCCGGTCTTAAATATGCAGCCGATAAAAAACTGGGTGTTGTTGTCATGGAACCATTGCGGGGTGGCAGTCTGGCTCGTCGCGCCCCGGAGGATATTCAGGCGCTCTGGGACGAGGCGCCCCAGAAGCGCTCTTCAGCGGAATGGGCTTTGCGCTGGATCTGGAACCACCCAGAGGTCTCTGTTGTCCTTAGCGGCATGACGACACCGGAACAGGTGGAGGAAAATTGTCGGATTGCCGCCTCAGCAGAAGCACAGGCACTTAGTGAAATCGAGCTTGAAATTATAGAAAAAGTAAAAGAGCAATATAGAAAACGAATCAAAATTGACTGCACTTCCTGTGGATACTGCATGCCGTGCCCTAATGGAGTCAATATTCCCAGAATATTCTCTTTGTTTAACGATAGATTTATTTTTGAAGAAAAGCGCTGGTCGCACATGATGTATATCTTTTCTTCCAATAATGGAGAACAGGCTACCAATTGCATTGAATGTGGGGAGTGCGAAGAGTCATGCCCGCAGAGCATTGCAATTATGGCAAAACTGAAAGAATGCCATAAAGTATTGAGTGAACCACTGGAGTAGATTGCTATTCTAAACACTATTCTTAAAGGGATGATGCAATGAGTGTAATGGTGATAATAAAACGTGTTTTTCGGATGGATCAGACGAAGGAACTTGTTGCCTTGTTGAAAAAGTTGCGTGAAGAGTCGGAAAAACAACCCGGTTTCATTTCAAGAACGACATATTCCAAATTGAGTGATCCCGGAGAGTGCATCGTCATCAATGAGTGGGAAACTGCTGATGACTGGATAAACTGGATGAATCAAGAAAAGGCGAGAGAACTGCAGTGGAAAATCGATTCTCTTATCGGCGAAAAAACTTCCTTCGAGATTTACAAACCGGAAGATTTTTAGCCGGAATGCTGTAGCGCCAAAGCCAGAAGTACAGCTTCCGGTTGGTAATCGACTAGTCTCTCCTGGACCAGAGATACATGCTCGACATTTTGTTTAAAATCTGCAATTCAAAATGCTCGTTGCAGGCAGTTTGTGTTAGACCATAGCAAACATGCAAAGGCAGCAGGTGTTCTTCTCTCGGGTGACAGTAGCGTGCAAAAGGGGCTTTTTCCCACTGCAGGAGTTTTCGCTCTCTTTCTGTCTCATCAATATCCGTACTGGTGCATGTTTCCACCAACCAGGCTTCAAAGGACACATTCATTGCTTCAGTCTCGCTGCTTCCGGAAGAAAAGAATGCCCGCATATTGTGGAACGAAAAACCTGAACCGATGATAAGCAGGTTGTCATAGTCCACTTGCCTAAGAGATTTGCCTGCGTTGATGTGCTCGGCAGGGTTGAGGCCATTGATCAGAGAAAGCTGAACACAGGGGATATCAGCTTCCGGGTACATTATTTTCAGCGGGACAAAGAGTCCGTGGTCAAATCCTCGCTGTTCGTCAAGCCTTGCTGAGAAATCAGCCTTGGTGAGTGACGTGTATATCTGCTCGGCCAGTACCGGCTCCCCTGGACATGGGTAGGGAATAGCATACGACTCTTCTGGAAAACCATGATAATCATAGATGAGAGAAGGGGTCTTTCCTGAAGTAATGGTGGGTATGTTTTCTTCCCAATGGGCACTGATTACAACTATGGCGGATGGCCGTTTCAATTTCACTGCAATTTTTCTCAAGCAATCAACCATCTCTTCATGCCCTCTATCTCCAAGAAGAGGCATTGGTCCGCCACCATGAGACAAAAATACGATTTCGTGAGTATGTGTCATTGAATATCCTGCCATGTCTGAAGGTTGAGGGGAGCCGGCCCGGATAGAGAATGGGTATTGTGTTTCCCTAACGAGAAAATATGAGCAACCTGTACTCCGTTTCTTCCTGATACACTATCGTGCATGCTTTTTCCAGGAATATGCCGTTATAGCGCGAGGTCTGTTCCATCTGTGGGGATGCAGTCTACAGAAAACTCTCTGAAAAATAAGGTTGTCAAACCGCAAGAAAAGGAGTCAAACAGGAAGATGATTCCTCAGGCAGGACAAAATGGTGTTTCCTGTATATTCAACTTCGAGGCGGCTTTATGAAATGGAACGTGAGCAACATTGTTTTTCTACATCAGCCGGAGCATTTCATGGGCAGGTTCGATAATGCGAAGATGCAGGAGAAACATGAGCTGTCGCTCCAGAAGAGCCTGGATGCCGTCAAGGCTGCTCTGACGGCGGAATCCGATCCGTTGAAAGCATTATGGCTCTTGCATAAAAAAGACCACATGCAGTTTCTTCTTAACAACCTGGAAGAATTCCAGAGGAATGATCGTTTCGAAGAAGCTGTTATTGCCCTGTACAGCGTAGATAACGCTCCATTTTCTTCCGGTGGTGACAGCGCTTTGTGGGCGAAATTGTTTAATCAGTGCGAGAGGAGTAGGCTCGGCCGGTGCGGCAGTCCTTTTCCTGCTGGTATTGACAAAGTGTACAGAGGTTCCGTGTCAGGATTCAAACAAAGCCTGGCATGGACGCCCGATAGAAAAATAGTAGAAAAATTCGCCCAAAGGTGGAGCGACCCCGCCCTGGGCGGTGGAGAGTTGTACGAAGTGGCTGTATCTCCCGAAAATGTACTTGTTTTTATACAGAAAAGTTATGAAGGGGTTGCTATCCTTTCTCCTGAATATGTCAGCCGGGCAGATATTCGACCGTATCGAGGTGCAAGCCGGGATTTCTCCTAGACCATAAGGCTGGACAGTATCCTGGAACTGGTGATCGTCCAGGTAATTTACCAGGGCAGGTTTCAACGCAATACCTCTGTTGACAGCCGAAGAATCAATACATAAAGCCTGATACGGAAGTATTGCAATTGATCGAACTTGATGGTGTAAAAAATGTACCATTCCTGAAGTAGTCGCTTATTCCATGAAAAGATCCACTTCCTTTTTTACAGTATTGTCCTCAGCATTCCGCTATCTGATTCTTTTCTTGCTTCTGGTACTCAACCAGGGCTGTGAGGACACCAATTTTTTTCTGCTCACAGAAGCCGGGCTGGAAGCAGTGAATGCTATTACTCTCAGCGATGAGGATGTACACGCCATTGCCGCACAGGCGGCAGCAGTATCAGATAGTAAACACATGGTGGCGCCGGTTGATTCTGTTTATAGTAGGCGGTTGAAGAAACTCGTTACCGGATATGAGGAACATGACGGTGTTCATTTTGATTTTAAAGTCTATCTGACTGAAGAAATCAACGCTTTTGCCATGGCCGATGGTACGATACGGGTCTTTAGCGGTCTTATGGATTTACTCAGTGATGAGGAACTGCTCTTTGTTGTTGGACATGAAATGGGTCATGTTGTCAAAAAGCATTCTCGAAGGCAGGTTGTTCTCGCCTATGCCTCCAGCGCTCTTCGCAAAGGGTTGGCATCCCAGCAAAACCAGATAGGTGAAATCGCCCGTTCCGCTGTTGGGGCCTTGGCACAGCAGCTTGCTAATGCACAATTTTCCCAATACGAGGAAAAGCAGGCTGACAACTATGGTGCTATTTTCCTTCAGAATCAAGGTCTTGGCATTGAGCCGGCCGTGAGTGCTTTAGAAAAACTGGCGCAACTCGCTCGTGAGCATACACTTCTCTCAAGTCATCCGGAACCGCAGAAGAGATCAGAACGTCTTGCCAGCGGAGCATATAAGAATGATCTCGAAGACCTTTCATTCTTTGCAAACCTACTCCAAACCCTGAAAAAATGGTTTGTTGGATTGCTGAAGTTTATAGTAAGCTATTTGTGATTGTTGATGATGTCCGTTTATTGTTGGAGGTTGGCGTCCCTTAAAGACGTTTCAAATCTGGGTACATTGTAACAAGCGGGTTCAGGAGCTCTGCGGGGGTCGCGGGAGCATTAGATCGTCAGGATTGGCTACTATGGTAAAACCTACTTATGAAATGTTGGAGAAGCGCATAGCCGCCCTTGAGGCAGAAAATACGCGTCTGGCCAAAATCGAAAGCGATCTTCAGCGTAGTTTGAACTTCACAGAATCGCTGTTAGCTGCCCTTCCAACTCCTGTTTTTTATAAAGATGCCGCCGGGAGATATCTGGGATGTAATGGTGCCTTTGGAGAATTTATGGGGATCACGGCTGAGGAACTGCGCGGAAAAACAGTTCAGGAACTATGGCCGAGTGAGCATGCCGAGCTCTATCATCAAATGGATCTGGAACTTATGCGAAACCCCAGGCTCCAGGTATATGAATATAAAGTAAAAGACAAAAATGACCGAATCCGACCGGTTATTTTCTACAAGAATGTATTTCGAGACGAAAATGATGCCGTTGTTGGGCTTGTCGGAGGGTTTGCCGATCTCAGTGAAATACGCCAGGCTGCCAATGAAATTCACCAGAGGCAACAGTTTCTCGAGTCTGTTCTGTATCATGCACCTGATGCTATTATCACCATGGATAAACAGCATTGTGTGATTGACTGGAACCCCGGCGCTGTAAAAATGTTCGGGTATTCTGCCGAAGAGGCCGTCGGGCATCAACTTGATGACCTGGTTGCTCGGCACCAGCACCATCTCGAGGCTAGCAGAAAAACTGATAGAGTTTTGTCCGGGAAGCGTATTGAGGCTTTTGAAACCATTCGCTATCGAAAAGATGGAAGCCCTCTTCACGTTATCGCTGCAGGCTCTCCAATAGTTGTAGATGGGGAGTTGAGAGGAGTAGTTGCGGTATATACAGATATTACCGCACGTGTGCAGAGTGAAGAGGCCCTGAAAGTTTCTCACCATCGTTTTCTGACGGTACTGGAAAGCATCGATGCTACCATATATGTCGCCGATATCAATACACAAGAAGTTCTTTTTATGAATAATCGCATGATCGAAACGTTTGGTGGCAATTTCGTTGGAGAGAAATGCTGGAAGGTCTTTCGTGGAGAGTCGGCTCCCTGTTCTGTCTGTACCAACAGTCGCCTTATCGATGAGAGCGGTAAAGCAACAGGCGTATTTGCATGGCAGACCAGAAACCCTCTGACGGGGAGATGGTACATGAATTATGACCAGGCTATCGAGTGGATTGACGGGCGAATAGCCAGGCTGCAGATTGCCATGGACATTACTGAAAAGAAAAAGATGGAAGATGCCCTGCTGCGTGCGCAAAAGATGGAAGCCGTTGGAACTCTTGCAAGCGGTATTGCTCATGATTTCAACAACATATTGATGGGAATTCAGGGCCACGCGTCCCTGATTGCAGTAGATCTGGACTCTTCTCATCCTCTTGCCGGACATGCGTCGGCAATTAACAAATATGTAAAAAGCGCCGCCAGCCTGACTGGGCAGCTTCTTGGTCTTGTCCGGGGTGGCAAGTATGAGGTTAAACCGGTAAATATCTCCGCATTGTTAAAAAGCAGTTCGGCGATGTTTGGACGAACTCACAAGGAGATACAGGTACGGATGGGGAAAATCGGCATACCTCTGGTGGCTGAGGTTGATAGGCAGCAGATCGAGCAGGTATTCCTGAATATCTTTGTCAATGCACTGCAGGCCATGCCGGGAGGGGGAGAACTCTTTCTGGATGCTCAGAAGGTGGATATCGATGAAGGGGTTAGTCAGCCGTATCAGGTTGCTCCTGGTAAATACGTTAAAATTTCAATAACGGATACGGGAACCGGTATCGACGAGGCTATTCGAGAAAAAATTTTCGACCCTTTTTTCACCACCAAGGAAAAGAGTCGTGGAACCGGTCTGGGATTAGCTTCTGCCTATGGCATTATCAAAAACCATGGCGGTACAGTCACGGTGTATAGTGAGGTAGGCCGCGGGACCACCTTTAATATATTCCTTCCTCTCTCCGAGCGGGAAGTTGAAGCGGATGCAGAGAGGACTGAAAGTTTGAGTGGGGGAGACGAAACCGTTCTTTTGGTCGATGATGAAGAGATGATCCTTGAGGTCGGCAAAGCTTTGCTTGAGCGGTTGGGCTATCGGGTCATTTGGGCAGCAGGTGGTCAGGATGCCATCGAAGAGGTAAGGAAAAACGCTTCAGTGATCGATGTGGTGATCCTGGATCTTGTAATGCCGGGAATTGATGGTGGGGCAACGTTTGATCAAATTCGCCACATTGCTCCGACATTGCCGGTTATTCTCTCAAGCGGGTATTCTGTTAATGGTCAGGCTGCTGAAATTTTGGATCGTGGCTGTAACGGGTTTATCCAGAAGCCATTTGATATAAAAGAATTATCGCAGAAGATCAGAGTTGTGCTGGAATCTCCGGCCAACAACGGTCATATCGACTCGTGAAATATTCCGGCCGAGTCTCAATGCCTGAATAATGTGCTGCAATACCGATTGAATACCTATTTATTCCCTTTGATATCCTCTCCTGCTCTTTGGGATGATCTGGCCACCGCTGAAGAGTATGTTGCTTTCAATTCCTGTCGGCTGAAAGTATGGCAGGCAGAAAGAGGTTCCAGGAAAATTGAGAGGAGAGAATCTCTCCATACCTGTAAAATCCATCCCCGTTACCTTCCGGGACACTATTGTCATATGTCGCATTGAAATACAAGGCTCCATTGAAGACAATAAAACTTCTGGGCCAGCTGGAGTTCGGCCCACTGATGATATCTGCTGCAAGACTT
>JAZBNU010000410.1:0-3355 GCA_036350815.1 Desulfopila sp. | reverse complement strand
CGTCGCTTGTGAAAACGGCATAAAAACCCTATAGCCGGTTTCACGTCTCCTTGGCTAGCGAGCCATCTCGATCCGTGAAAGAAGAGGGACCAGCTCTTCAGCGCCGATGGTACTGCATGGGTGACTATGTGGGAGAGTAAGTCGTCGCCGAATTCTTCTAAAAAGCCCCCTTGTTGAGTCTCGAATTCTCTGAACAAATAGGAGCGAAAATTCTCAGATTCTGTTAAAGACAACTTGTTGAAATGCAGAATAAATTGCAGCAGAATACGTAGAGAAAATTAGAGAATGGGATGATGGACCTCTGAACAGATCCACCATCCCCTCCAAGCAGGATCTAAGCCATCCTGAAAGGAGTTATTCAACTGGTACTGTTTGTTCCGCTTGAGGTCAAGGAAATTGCCCGCCTTGGCCGTCTTTTTCCCTGGCAAAAACCTTCCCACTGCCCTCATTGCCACGGCAAGCTGTGGTGGCATGGCTTTGTACTTGCTTATTTTTCCTGCCTCTCCGAAGCCATTCAGCTCCGTCGCCTTCGTTGCTCTTGCTGTGGAGCCGTCCACAGAATGCGCCCGACCGGGTACTTCCGCAGGTTTCGTTCAAGTATCGCCGAAATATCAAATAGCATAAATACACGCAGCCGGAAAAGAATGTGGCGTCCTGATCTTCCTCGGAGCAGGCAACGCCAATGGTGGCGAAGACTATGGCGTATGATCAGACTAATGCTGGGAATGAGCTTTCCAGGTGGTTACATGGAAGGTTTTCAACAGCTCTTGAAGCTCAATATTATTCCGGTAACCGGTGCCGAACAAAGGGAGAATGTGACCGTGAAATAATCACCCTACCGTATTGTATCCCTGCCTGAATCCTCCGAAAGATGGTAGCCAGAAAAACAGTTCCGTAACTGTCACTACTATCAGACAAAAGGAGGATTTAATGAAAGAGAAAAAGCAAGAAGAAGTGGCCCTGTTTCGTTTCGGGGTGATCAGCGACCTGGTCTGCAGCCGGCTCGAACCTGGTGAAATGTCCACCAGAATCAGGGACAAAAGTGGGAAGAGATGGCAGATTCCATTTTCCTATCGCACCCGGATCGCCGAATCCACCATTCGTAGATGGGTTACTCTCTACCAGAACAGCGGTAATCAACTGTCTTCACTGTATCCACGGCCACGCTCGGATCGGGGACGCAGCCGGCGGGTGGATGAGGAGACAGTTCTTTCTTTGGTGAAACTGCGCAAGGAGATGCCCGGTTTTCCGGTAGCAAAGCTTCTTGATGAAATGGAAAAGAGGAAGCTGACACCACCCGGCATTATCGTTTCCCTCTCCACTGCTTATCGAATTCTCAAGCAGGAAGGATTTTCCAAGAAAAAAGTCGGCGACAATGTGGACCGCCGCCGTTACGAGGCCCAATATCCCAACGACATCTGGCAGTCCGATGTGATGCACGGTCTGAAGGTGGAAGTGGGGAACCAGAAGAGAAAGTGTTACCTGATCGGTTTTCTCGACGACCATTCCAGGCTTCTACCCCACGCCGAGTTCTATCTCTCCGAAAGGTTGGACAGCTGGCTGGATGCTTTTCGCAAGGCATTGCTGACCGGAGGTGTTCCCAGGAAGCTCTATGTCGACAATGGCGCCGCCTTTCGCTCAAGACATTTGGAAAGGATCTGCGCTTCATTAGGGATAGCCTTGGTGCACACTCCTCCATACACGCCGCAAGGACGCGGCAAAATAGAACGTTTCTTCCGGACAGTGCGCTCACAGTTCCTCCCCGGTTTTCTTGGCGGCTCGTTGGAGGATATCAACATCGCGCTGGATCTCTGGGTTCGTGAGGAGTACCACCAGCGTCGACATTCCAGTACCGCACAGACACCGCTGAACCGCTTTGGAGAGCATATCGAACTCATCCGGACTGCTCCTCGGGATCTGGAAGATCATCTTCGTAAAGAAGTCAGGCGACGGGTCACCAGGGATCGCACCGTCTCTATCAATAATCGGCTATTCGAAGCACCAACCAAATTTATCGGAGAACAGTTAAGCCTGCTTTATCATGAGCATAAGCCGGAGAGGGTGGAAATCATGTACAAGGGGCAGTCGCAAGGACTTCTTGTTCCTCTTGATCTCAAGATCAACAGCGAGGTGAGACGTGATAGGCCGATTCAGGGGAAACTGCCCTTTCAGGTGGTGGAGGATGATCATGGGCTATAGAACATTCTTCGGCTTCACCAAAGAACCGTTTACCTCGGATATCGATCTCGATGCCATTCTCCAGACCTCGGAACTGCTGGCGGTCAAGCAGCGGGTTGACTATGTGATACGCATTGGCGGTATCGGCCTGCTTACCGGAGAGGTCGGCGCCGGCAAATCGACTGCACTGCGTTGGACCGCTGGACGGCTGCATCCAGCAAAATACAAGGTGCTGTGGGTAACGGCAACCTCCGGTTCTATTCTTGAGGTATACCGCCAACTCCTGGCTGAACTCGATATCAACACCGCTTCTTCCTCGCGGGCCGTGCTGACCAGTAACATCAGAAAACAGATTCAGAATCTGGTTGGCAACAAAAAACAGCAGCCCCTGCTGATCATAGATGAGGCCTCACTACTGAGACTCGATGTCTTTACTGAACTGCATACCCTGACCCAGTTCGAAGGCGATTCAAAACCGTGGCTGCCGATCATTCTGGCAGGTCAGAATAATCTGGCCGACAACCTGCTGTATCGGACCGCCATTCCGCTGTCCTCCAGAATCGTTGCCCGTTCTCATCTGGAAGCGGTGAATAGGCAAGGGATGGAGACCTATCTGCTTCACCATCTCGCTATTGCTGGACTCAAAAACTCTCCCTTCGAGGAGGCTGCGGTGACAGCCATTCACCAGGGATCAGGCGGCTTATTCCGTAAGGCCAATCACCTGGGCAGGGGTGCGCTTATCGCCGCAGCAGGGGAAAAATCACAAACCATTACAGCAGATCACGTCAGAATAGCCGACTCAGAACTGCTGTAAAAAAAGGAGAATACCATGAAAACAGATGACCACATCCATTTCCTTTCCGATCTTCTTTACCAGCTTGATCAGCTTACTGCTTTGGTTCGCGACTACTGCGACGAAATGATCACAACTGAAGATGATGAATACCATTGTCAGATGGAAAACGAAAAAAATAACAACATGCCGTTTTAAAATGACATAGGCACCTCCTCCGGATGAGGGCTTCTCCGGAGGAGGCTCCCGCAGAATAATCTGCTTATATTACTCAAATAATCAGGAAAATCTTGATCATTTAATGTGAAAATCAACATGGCTTCGCTCGCTTTGCCGTCGTAGTCAACGCCGAAGAATGAACTGGGGAAGGTTTAAGAGTATATT
>JAZBNU010000409.1:0-7346 GCA_036350815.1 Desulfopila sp. | reverse complement strand
TCTTTGGTCTGATGGTGGCAACTTTTTTGACCCTTGTTGTCGTTCCAACTCTCTATTTCCTGCTGGAACGTTTCTCAGATATCAGCAGTAACTTCATCAGACGAGTCAAAGAAATTTACTGGAAACCTTACCCAATTTTGGCCGGGGAGAGGCAGCAGACAGAAAGAAAATAGCAATTGAGAAAGCGAAACAAGGCGGGGAATGGACATCTATAACCGGTCTTTAAGCTCTACAACGAGAATATTGGCAGCCGCTTTTAACTCTGTAACTCTGGCTTCAATATCATAGAGCACCCCTTCTTCCGCCTGTTTTTCAATGGCATAGGCAAGCTGCTGACATTGTCCTGCGGCAAAATGGTTGACGGCCCCCTTGAACGCATGAGCGGCAGCACTTATCTGCTCGCTATCCATGGATGTAACGGCATCATCAAGAGCGTCAAGGAGAGTATCTTTTTTTTCCATGAAAAGTTTAAACAGATCGGCAAGAAGCTCCGCATCCCCACCGACATACTCCAAAGCAAGTGGATGATTCCAGCTCAGATTACCGCTTTCCTCCTCTCTCTGTTTCTCAAACGCAAATACCTTCAGGTCAGTATCATGAATAGAGATATCCTTTAGTTTTTCTGTCTTTACACCTCCATCTTCTCCTGGAGAAAGAAACGGGCGAAGGTACTCGATCAGAGTATCCGGTTTTATCGGTTTTATTATATATCCGTTCATACCTGCCGCGAGACACCTCTCTTTAACTACTTGCAGACTGTTGGCCGTCATCGCAACTATCGTCTGTCGGAAATCCCCTTTGATTTCTTCACGCCGGCGTATCATTTCTGTTGTTTCAATACCGCTCAATACAGGCATCTGCACATCCATAAACACGATATCGTACTGCTTTTCTTCTGTTTTTTTCAATGCCTCATGGCCGTTTCTCGCTATTTCAACATCAAGACCAATACTCTCCAGGACCATCTTCCCGACATGTTGATTTATCTGCTCATCGTCGACTAGAAGGATGTTCCCCTTCAAACGACCAAGACGTACTTCCGAAATGCTTGCAAAACACTTTTTTTGTCCATATATCTCTTCGTAAAGCTGCACAAGACCAATTGGTTTATAAATAATTCCCGCAACTCCTTTTCTTCTCAGCCTTTCCCGGATACCGCCCTGTCGAGCCAACACAAAAAGATCCGGTGCAGTCTCACCATAAAGATCAAGAATTTCCCGCATGAAAGAGTCAAGCTCATCTGCTATGAAAACGTACCCAATCAAGAGAATTTCTGGGATGATGCCTTCCTTTTTCATCCCAGCAAGACGAAGAAGAGCATCGGTTCCATCTTTGCAGGAGTAAGCGGTGACACAGCTTTCCGGCAAGTACTGGCTGATTATGGTACAACACGTCTCACAGTTCTCGAATACAGCAATTTGTTTCCTGATCATTTCTTCAGAGAGGCCAGGTGAGTTCTGTTGCTCGGCTAAGGCAAAATCCAGAGTGAACCAGAAAGACGTCCCTCTCCCAGGCGTACTTTCCACCCCGATTTCACCATTTTGCAATTCCACCAGGTTTTTGCAGATATTCAAGCCTAAACCGGTACCACCATATTTTCTTGTTGTATCGGTTTGCGCCTGAGTAAACGTGTCAAAAACCTGGGTAATTTTTTCAGGTGCTATCCCAATTCCCGTGTCTTCGACGGTAAACAGAAGCCGCTGTCTTCCTTCAGCTTTTTCAACAGTAGTTACGCGGCAGTTAACCTCACCGTTCTCAGTAAATTTCACAGCATTGCTGAGTAAATTGGTAATGATCTGACGGAGTCGTGTTGGATCACCAACGAGCGCAGTATCAAGATCAAAGGGAATATAGCAGTGTAAGCCAATATTTTTACCGCGGGCGTTATCGACAGAGAGCGCAAGACTTTCTTCAACAACTTCTCTGAGATTAAAAACTATGTTTTCAAAAGTGATCCGACCGGCTTCTATCTTTGAAAAGTCCAAGATGTCATTAATGATGAGAAGAAGCGAATCAGCCGAGCGAGAAGCGACACCGAGCAGGCGTCTCTTTTCTCCACCGAGATTGGATTTCTGCAGAAGGGAAAGTACACCGAGCACGCCATTCATGGAAGTCCGTATCTCATGGCTTATATTTGCAAGATACTCTCCTTTAGCCTGAGAAGATGCCTGAGCGAGGTCTCGCTGTCGCGCAAGTTCCACAGTCTTCTGACGGATCAGCTCTTCGACTTCCAGATCGTTCCCGGCCAGGCTGATGCTAGGCCCACCTCTCTTTTCTTTCCTTTCAGCGGCAAAAGACGAAAAAAACAGCATCTGCAGCTGGGAACGGAAACCGAGCAAGACAACAAGGAGTGTGATAATAAGAGCAACAATCACATTAGCGCTCATGGTTCGGTAAAGAATCAAAAACGCCAGTGGTTTGTCCTGATGAAAAACAATATGAGAGTATTGTACCATCAACAAAAAGGGCCACCCGACGGAAAGGTTCTCTCCAGGCATGAATGAGTTCTTGAGTCCATTATCACCCGAACCCTTTGCCGCAAGAAGAGTGCCGTCACTGCTATAAAGTTCCACCCCATTAAGGGAAAACTTCTCAATAAAGAGCGAGATTTCTCTCTCCACCTGCAAAAGGTTGCCCTGCCGCAAAGGTTCTCTGAGAATATCGTCATAGAGTTCTGCGGTCAGCTCAAGTTTTTCAACAACTGCTTTCTTTTCCGAATTCAGGGAATAGAAGAGTACCATCGCCACCAAAACAGCCGGTATCGTGCTGAGAAGAACGGAATAGAGCCTGTAACCTTTTGAAGAGCCTTGTCGTGATGCCATTTCAGTCCAATCCAGCGGAACAGGAACAGAAGCAGAGTAAAGAAAAGCATATGATAGACAGTATATGCGCCTGGAGTATCATGGTAACGGAACCGACCATCGTCTGACGTAATTACTGCCATAACACCCAAACATTCTGCTATAGGCCCGAAATACTATCCTATAATTGTAGAATGAGCAACTAAGTTCCGCATAAAATCAACCTTACCTCCTCTTCATTTCCCGGGATATACAACCTGCTCTGATAGGTTGCATACATCCACTTGGTAAACCAGGGAATTGAGTGTATACTGCATGAACAGTTGATGAAGACGCTACTCTTTGTTGAAGATACAGCAAAAATGCCGCCCTATGACAATATGGCTAGGCTGCAGGAAAAAGACCAAAAATATGAATCCTGGATATATTGAGCTTTTCAAAAACGGCGAACTGCACAGGCGTATTACTGTCGCAGCAAAAAGGATGAGGAACTGCACCATATGCCCAAGAAATTGCAGGGTAGATCGGGTATCCGGTACGCTGGGTGTCTGCGGTGTAGGGCGACTTGCTCCTGTTTCAAGCTATGGCCCACACTTCGGAGAAGAGCGTCCTCTTGTCGGGCAATACGGTTCCGGCACAATTTTCTTTTCCTCCTGCAACCTCCTCTGTATCTTTTGCCAGAATTATGAAATCAGCCATTTCAATGAAGCTGATGCCATGCACATGACCTCCTCGGAACTGGCTGCAGTTATGCTGCAATTACAACAGCAGGGTTGCCATAATATCAATCTGGTTACACCAAGCCATGTTGTCCCCCACATTCTTGAAGCGCTGCCGGAGGCGATTAAAGGAGGACTGACCATACCGCTGGTATACAACAGCAGCGGATATGACTCCATCAATACCCTGAAACTGCTTGATGGGATTGTTGATATCTATATGCCCGATTTTAAATTCTGGTATAATCACACTGCAGAACAATATACTCAAGTCAGTGATTATGCCGAGGTCACCAGGAAAGCAGTCAAGGCCATGTACGCTCAGGTGGGAGACCTCCGTGTCGATGCAGACGGCATTGCCTCGCGAGGCCTGCTGATACGCCATCTGGTGATGCCCGATCACGTTGAGGAAACAAGCAAGATACTTTCTTTTATCGCAAGAGAAATATCACCCTGTTGCCATGTCAACATCATGGATCAGTACAGGCCCTGTGCTACGGCTCCACCACCAATAGACAGATGTCTGACCGGCGATGAGTTCCAACAGGCCATGACCTATGCCCGGAATACCGGCTTGATCCAGCTAAATGAGCATAGACTCGCCGACCTCCTTAAAAATCTCGGTATTCTCTAGGCCCAGTTGTATACTCCTGCAGAGTTCGTCTCCTCCGGCAAACCCCGCACGCGAACCCTTTTCACTTTTCAGCTCTAGCGGGTTTTGTGATAGTACCTGTTTAAATCAAAGAAACCTGCCCTAAGCGGGTCGCCTGCCAAAAAGCGTTCCTGGAACCAGTCAAAGGCTTCCCAGAAATTCTCATCGCTTCGGTTGACGCCAAATTTGCCAAGACGCAGAACATCCTCTTCGCTCCCACGATAATTTGCCAGTATTCCGGCAAATTCCGCTACATCTTTACTGTCGACGACAAAGAAATAGTTTGGATAAGAACCGATAAATCCCTCGAAAAAATCAGCAGTATCCCTTACTGGGTCAAGCGCATTTTTTTCTCCGAAAAGAAAAGTCACATTGTCATGCCAGCGATGTATGACTGCGGAAATCACAAGGTCATCGCCCCCGACAACCTTTATCCTGATATACGCTACATTTGCATTGTGATCACTAACTCTGGTGAAAAAGGAACTGCCCGGCGCTGAAGCACTGTGCAGCGCCTGTAAAAATCCTTTAAGATCTCCAGGTACCTCTGGAATATTTGGATAGGGCCCTTCCTGAAAATTTACCGGATCCAGGCTGAGCCCCATCTCCTCAGGAAAGTGGTTTCTGAGCAAATTGACAGCAAACTCCCTTTTGGGGTCATCGGTAACAAATTGTATGGCAGCCGGCATCTCAGAGGCCTGGTAGCGGACATGAAAGAAATCCATGCCGCGGTACCAGTCCTGCATGATTTCTAACCGCCAATGCCGCGGCAGAAAATCGAGAAAATTGCTTTCTCCCTCACGCCGCAAGGCATCCATATAGAGTCTTGTGCTTAATTGATGCCAGGCATTGCCATACACGTCAAAACCGGCAACCAGAGAGTAATAAATGCGTTCCAGGAGGGGGTAGTCAATAACCCAGAGTGTTTTCGGCAAATCTCCCAGAGCCCCCCTGTGTACCGAAGCACTGTCAAAATGTCTGAAGACCGTCAAAACCGGGGCATCGGCAAGCCTCTCCCCTTTCCATACCGCCTCATAACCAATCCCTTTATAATGGTGAGTCATATACAAATCCTGTCTCGCCTTGTTGTACTCCATAGCGAGGTCATGATAGGGATTGGTCAAAGCTTTGAGCAGACCGGTATTACTGCCCTTCTGGGCGGGCATACGCAGTTTTTCCCGATGAAGTTTGAGAAAAGCAGGATATTTCACGGTTAAATCAGCTTCGGGATCGAGAAAGAACAGCCAGAAGTGGTCATTAATGACGTTCAAGGCCACCTGTCCTTTACATACCGGACCACGTATAAAGGTCATGATAATGTAATGCACATTATCGAGGAGAAAGCGGTAACGAGATAGCGGTGGTATCTGTTCAAAAGTTAGAAAAGGATCAGCACTTTCTTCCTCACCGTAATCCATTACATGGGGTTCTTCCAGCCAGTCCGGGGTAATGAAAAGATCATGGTACCTTTGCAGAACAGCATCATCAAACGATACCACCATATGCGTTTTATAAACAATGGTGGAGTGAATCTTGCGAAAACGATAATAAAATTCTCCTCCCGGGCTATCATATGGCCGCACTGTGGGAATAATGGAGAGCGGCTCCCCCGGAGGAGTCGATGAGCGGATAATTTCAAAAAAATCAGTAGAGCTGCCACCAAAATGAACATGCGCCAGAAAGAAGTGTTCATAAAGGTATCTGGCTGTCATCACATGTTTAGCACCACTTTTGTTGAGAAATATTTCCCATTTCTTTATGTGCTCGGCATCATGCTGAGAAGGTGTTTCCAGCTGATACTGTTCAGCTGGATCTGGCCCATTTGCTCCCTGAGCAATCCATCCTGCAATAATACTGAACTCCTGCTTTTTCAGAGGGGGAAAACCAAACGGCATCCCTCCGTTGGGATGTTTTTGGAGATAGGAGGACAGTTCGCCGCCGTTTGCCGAACAGGTCAAATCGTCGGCTTCGGAGAAATACTCCCCTTTACTGACCGGATTAGCCATTTTATGTGAGAGAAGTTGAAGCATGATGGAGTCGTTCAATCTGCCCTGCGAGCCGTTCTCGGTAACGCTGAAAAACTCTTTCTCTCTCCATTCAGCAGTCGTGAGTGCATCGGTAAAAAGCCTGGAGGGATCCATGGTCTTCAGTCTTTTGGCATTATAGACCGCCTTTTTACTGGCCCCTCTGTCAAGACCCTCATAGGAAGAAAGCTTCAACTGGCACGGTGAATTGTAACAGGAGTGACAAACGACGCAGCGTTTGTCGAGAATAGGTTTAACCTCACCGAGATAGCTCACCTGATGCGCGGGAATATCAACCAGGACGAGAGGGAGTTCTCTTTTCATACAACCGGTGCATGCCAAAACAAGAAACAGGAGACAGAAACGGGTCATTTTCATGGTGTATCCGGAGTTTTTGTAATGAAAAAAAAATGGTCCTGCACGCCAGAGCAGACCAATTTTTACCTGCATAATCACCTCAGGCAAAAACTCACCAAATCCCTGACTCCGTAAAAAAATTCAGAAATCTTCAATCCTGCGGCCCCGGTCTACGCAGTTTTCAACATCAGCATGACAGCTTTTGACCGCTTTCATCATCTGGTAAATTCTACGGTACACCGGATCGTCATTTTCAAGAGCCTCATCTGCCATATCAAGCATCTCCAGGCCCTCTTCCAGCATGATGCGGAGCTTTTCCAGGATCATTTTACGTTGCTCATGTTTTTCTTTCTCCTGCGAGATAAGAGGGAGGATACGTTTGATGGAAAGCTCGACCAGCGCATCACGAGGGGTCTGATATCTGTTGGAAATTTTTTCGAGGCTTTGCAGAGTCTTCCTTGAGATGACATATGTTTTGGCTACCCGTTGAGAAGGAGCGTCATACTCTTCGGAACCTTCAGCAATACGTTTCAAAGCCGTATCGTCATCAATGAGATGATCAAAGAGAGATTTCTGTTTGATTCCCAACTGATTTGCCAGGATACTTAAGGCATCAATGCTGCGTTCCGACAATTTAAAAGTGGTGCGCACCGACTGCCGTCCAAGCAGTTCTTTGGTTGACTCTGTTGTAAATTCTATACTCAGTAACGATGTTTTCTTAGCGACCACCCGGTCCTCCAATGCTGGCTTTTATTACTATTGTGACGCAATACAAAAAGTAATATTTTTTATT
>JAZBNU010000408.1:0-14210 GCA_036350815.1 Desulfopila sp. | reverse complement strand
TGCCATCAGCCGGGGCACTCTTCTGGCAGTAGGCAAAAATACCGATGTCCTTCACCTGGCCGGACCTGCCACGGAGAAAATCGATCTCCAGGGGCGCCTGCTGGTGCCCGGATTCGCCGATACCCACATCCATTTTTACGAATGGTCGCTGAAACGCAGCGACCTGCAGCTGGAAAACATTACCTGTCTGGAAGACCTGGTAGCCTTGGTGAGCCGAAGCACCGTGAACCGCCCCAGGGAACAGTGGATCATGGGCCAGGGATGGAACGAGACAGACTGGCACACTCCGGTCATGCCCGACCGCCGGATCCTTGATACAGCGGCCCCTGATCATGCCGTATTGCTATGGCGCTGCGATCTTCATCTTGCCGCGGCCAATTCCAGAGCTCTCCAGCTTGCCGGAATTGATGCAGACACCCCGGACCCTCCCGAAGGACGCATTGAAAGAGACGGTAACGGCGTCCCTACAGGCATTTTACGCGAACTGGCCATCAATCTGATGCGACGTGCCATGACTGCCCCAACCGCCGGCCAGATCGTCGATGCCTTTGAAGACGGTGCCAGGGCTCTGCACCGCCTCGGTATCACCACCATTCACGATGTCCGTCTGATGAACGACGGCGACGGAGCCGCGGCACTGCAAACGTTTACAAAACTGGATGAAGAAAAACGTCTCAAACTGCGCAGTTGGGTGACTCTTCCTGGTCATCATCTTGACTCGATCATCGCTCTTGGGCTGCGCACCGGTTTCGGCAACGATATCCTGCGCATCGGACATGTCAAATTTTTCTCCGATGGCGGCATGGGCGCCCGCACCGCCTGGCTCAAGGAGCCCTATCTGGACGCTGAATACGGCATGCCCCTGGTGGATATGACCGAACTGGCCCACGATGTCGCCAGAGCCGATGCAAACGGACTCTCCGTCATGATCCACGCGGTGGGCGACCGTGCTGCTCATGAGCTGCTCAATATCTTCGAGCAGGTCGAAGCGCAAAGAAAAAAACAGGGCCGCATACCTCCCGCTATCCCGCACCGTATTGAACATGTCCAGATGATCCGGGAAGAAGATGCCGCAAGACTGGAGAATCTCAACCTGGCGCTGTGCGTTACCCCCTGCAATATGATTCTGGATATAAATCTGATCGATAATGCCCTGGGAAAAAACGGCCAATGGACCTATGCCTTCCGCCGCCTGATGGACAGCGGCGCTCCGGTAATGTTCAGTTCCGACTGCCCTGTCTGCAGTCCGGCGCCCTTGCCTGCCATCCATGCAGCAGTGACCCGGAAACGACCCGACGGCACTCCATCAGGCGGCTGGTACCCTGACTCCCGGGTCAGTACAGCAGAGGCTCTGGCCGCCTTTACCTCTACGCCTGCCGCGGTTCATGCGTCCAACAACCTCGGCACTATCGCCCCAGGGAAAAAAGCCGATCTCGCTGTCCTCAGCAAAAATATACTCCACCTGCCGCCCGAGGAAATATTGCAGACCAGTGTGGATATGACCCTGTTTAACGGCGAAATTGTTCATCGTCTTTTCTGAAAAGACCCGAAAGACCAGGATTATGGATACCATAGAGCGCATACATGGTTCCGTTATTCAGCACGGACCCCACAATAACCGCATTTACCTGATGCAGCTTGACATGGAAAAGAGCCATCTGCTTCTGCCCTTCCTGGAAAGGCTGGCCGGGGAAAAAGGCTACACCAAGATTTTTGCCAGGATTCCTGCTTTTTCCTGGAGCGTATTTGCCGAAGCAGGCTATATCAAGGAAGGGGTGGTGCCCGGTTTTTTCCAGGGCAATGTCGACGGTATTTTTTCGGCCCGATATCTCTCAGAAAGGCGCAGGAAGGACCAGATGGACCCGGAACTGCTCGGCTTGATCCGCGGCTCAAAGAGGCCTCTAGCATCAGCCGGAAAGAAAGATATCTCACTGCCGCCGAACGTGGAAGTGGTACAATGCGCTCCTGCCGATACGAGCACAATGAGCAGCATCTACCGCAATATCTTTGCGACCTACCCCTTCCCTGTAGATCAGCCTCAATATCTGGAAAAAAACATGGGGGCCAATGTTCTTTATTTTTCCATTCGAGTCAATGGAGAGATAGCGGCCTTAGCCTCGGCCGAACTTGACCCGGATAACAGCAACGCCGAAATGACCGATTTTGCCACCCGGAAGCAATGGCGCGGCAGAGGATTTGCCCGCGAACTCCTGCGCCATATGCACGAGCAGGCCCGGCAGCGGGGCGTCAAAACCGCATATACCATCGCGCGGGCCAGGTCTTACGGTATGAATCGTGTTTTCCAGAGGGAAGGGTACACTTACGGAGGATTTTTCCCCAACAATACTCAGATCGCCGGGTCCATAGAGAGCATGACTCTGTGGTATAAACACCTCGGCAACGATTCCTAAACCTGTCTTTACAAGAAACTACCAGGTACCCTTGTTCTCCATTGAAGCCCACGGTTCCATTACCGGCAGGCTGTCTTTTTCCTGAAGAAACTCGATGGAAATCTCGTCGGGCGTGCGGATAAAAGCCATACGGCCGTCACGCGGCGGCCGGAGAATAGTGACGCCTTTCTCCATTAACATAGCACAGTAATCATAAATGTTGGTTACGCTGAAGGCCAGATGGCCAAAATTTTTCCCGGTGGAATACGGTTCCTCCTGATCCCAGTTATAGGTCAGTTCAACCTCGGGCTCGCCTGGAGCAGTGGCAAGATACACCAGAGTAAACCGCCCTTCCGGATACTCCTTTCTTCGTGTTTCTACCAGTCCGAGAATATCGGTAAAAAAGGTGACGGACTCATCCAGATTTTTTACCCGCACCATGGCATGCAAATATTTCATATAACCTCCTGGTTTTTTTGTATACAATTTATGAACAACGACACATACGATACCTCTTTGCCCGCTGCAGATACTACTCTAGTCATTCCCGATTTTCATGCAATCTTCAAGACGGAGGCAATAAGCAGGCATTTATCACGAAAATCACTACAGTCGACAAGCATCAACTGCCATCCTTTTTTAAAGACAGTTTCACTCATTGGCTCTAATCCGCTTGATTGTTTTCACCTCTTCCCGCTGAAGAGAGACCTCCAGGCCGCGGCCTCCCCGGCAAGTGACGGCCGCCTCGGTAACGTTTACAATATCATCACAATGCATCCAGCCGCCTGTATGCAGTTCAATCTCATATCGATACCGCTCTACCACCTGATCTTCCGGATCATTCCCACTCTGTTGACGTCTCTCTTTTTCTCCAGTCCACCCAACGGTCCTCAAGATTTCTCCCAACCGTTCCGGAAGCGAGAAAGACAGGCCCCCGCCGCTCCGGGTAAAGGACAGAGCCGCCATGGCAATAGCTATACCCGCCAGAATTACATACAACCATCTCCTTCTTCCGGCACAACGCCTCTTCTGCCGATATTCAATATCATCCGGCTGCAGCTGAGTTCGTATATTACGGTGCAGTTCAGCCCCGTCTACAAGGGAGAGGACTCCACTTCCGGCAAAGGCCGCTGCAGCCCTGGAAAAACTTGTGGAGCTGACCCCGATGCCACCTCTAGCCCCGACCTCTGACACCATTTCAAGCAGTTTTTTCAGGGCTGCAACCTCACCGGAGGTGTTCCATAGGCAATATACCAGATACTTTTCTTCGTCTTTGACTGCCATAAAAACAGAGCCATCTGCACTTTTCTCTCTGACCTCTGCGATGGAAAACCCTCTGCGGCTGAAATATTCTCTCACGAACAAAGCAAAGTTTCGCCGGGACATATCTGCAAGACAGTCCCCCGTTAAACATCGGGCAGCCTTTTCGTAGAGCCTACGCTGTTTCCATTGTGATACCATGGCGTCAGGGCGTCACCGCGACCCGTTCTATATGTGTGAAAATTGCGTGCGGATTCATACCATTGGCCTCACCAATCTCTTTGAGAGTCTGATCAGGTTCCGCCGTGATGGATGCAGCAGCCAAAGCTTCAATTACTGCCTCTATGTCAACATCAAAACGCCTGCAGAAATCAGCAAGAACCATCCGCCCCATTCCCGGAAATGGTTCAGCCGGAAAGGGTTCGACACCGCCCCCCCCTTCCTCATCTTTTTGCGGCTTGATGAGATCATATATTGCTTTTGGGGTCATCTCATTTTCTTGCGCTATCTCAAGAACAGTCTGATTTTCATCGAAATAGCGAATTTGCGCTGCATCAAGTTGTTTTCGTATTTCCCCCAGATCCAGTCCGGTTCGTCTGGCAAACAGCGCGAGAGGCGAGAGTTCCGCATGACCATATGGCGGTTCGCCATACTTTTCAGCTGCTTCTTCCTTAAAATAGTCACTTACCGCAATAATAGTGCTGAAAGGCGCAATGTTCCACAAGGTGCCGAAGAGAAATACAAGATTGAGAGCAAGGGCAATGGTAAAAGCGGGGGTGAAAATTTTCAGGTCTTTGGCCTTATTTTTGAGATACGCAACGATAGGCTTCCAGTTATAGAAGAGGTGCAGGCAGCCTGCGGCGAGAAAAAGGAAGCCGAGATTGATGTGGATCTCACCCCATTGGGTTTTACTCAGCCCCCAGAGCCGCCAGTCCGACCAGTATGCCACCCGGCCTTCCGGGACTATAAAAAGGATAACGCTTGTCAGAACAAGGGGGATAAAGGAGACCAGCAGGGTCAGCGAAGTTATCTTTCGTATGGACATGGGAATTTCCCTCTACTATTAAGCCATGTTAGAAGAGGAGTCAGGTATGCTGTCCTCTTGCTGTTTATTGCTTGTATCAGAATAGTTGTCTTCTTTTTTTCAGAAAAAAACAAGAAGACAATTCTCACAACAACCAAGAAATTCGGGATTGCGTCTTCCGGGCAATACCGCGAGAGGTTGCCCTTCATCATAGGATGTACTATTATAAGCTCATTCTATGTTTCCATGCCCTTCTTTCCAACATACTACAAATACTTTCTCTCTTTTCTGGAGCAGCTATGAAAATTGCCATTGATCAAATACAGGTGGATGAAAAAGAAAGAATCCGTCGTGACATTGGCGACCTGGGTTCACTGCAGAATTCCATGGAAACAGTCGGCCTGGTCAATCCTCTTGTCATCGATGAAAACAACAGACTTATTGCGGGATACCGCCGTCTAACCGCCTGTAAAAATCTTGGCTGGGAGGAGGTTGATGTCCATGTGGTTGCACTTGGCAGCGATCAATTGAAAATGCTTGATGTTGAGATCGCGGAAAATTTCTATCGCAAAGATTTTTCCCCGGAAGAAATCCTCTCTGCGGAAAGACGTCGTCAAGATATTCTGGAAAGCCGACGCAAAAAAGGAATCTGGGAGCGTTTTCTGCTCTGGCTAAAACGTCTTTTTCGTTCGTGAAAACCTCCCCGGCTGAAGGTATTTTTTCATCTAGGACAATTCTCATCCCTTCCCTCTTGAATTTCCCTGTTCACAGTGCATATAGTTGTGTCTTGCTGCAAATCTCATTATCTCGGTTCAACAAGGGGTGACAGGCCGCCTAAAAGGGAAACATATGAAAAAGAAAACCATAATTGTTCGCAACGCCACTCCAGCAGATGTCCCCGCCATAGCTGCTGTTGCCTCAAAGGCCTATTCTCGCTGGTCAAGAGAACAGCTTGCCACGGAACGCAATTACCTGATGCAGATCACTGCTTTTCCCGAAGGTCAGTTTGTCGCCGTCAAGGATGACCTGATAGTCGGCTATTGCTCCAGCCTTATTGTCTATCTCCTTGACGACTCACCCTGGTACGCCCATGGGGAGATTACCGGATTCGGCAGTTTTTCAACTCATGACCCTTCCGGCAACACCCTTTACGGCGCCGATATCGCCGTCGACCCCGACTATCAGAGACAGGGAATCTCCAAAAAGCTGTATGCCGCCAGAAAATCCCTTCTGAAAAGACATAACCTCAAGCAGATGATTGCAGGCGGTCGTATTCCTGGATACAGCCAATACCTCGGCAAAATGAGTGCAGAGGAATATGTTGCCCGGGTTATAAAAGGAGAACTGCACGACAAAGCGCTCAACGCCCACATACGCGCAGGCTACGAGGTCCGTGGTGTGCACTACGGCTACATAGATGACGAACAGTCCCTCGGCTATTCAACCCACCTGGTTATGCCCAATCCACGCCACCGGGCCACCAAAAGGGTCCTTGCCGGACAACCCATCAAACGGACAATGCGGCGCGCCCGGGTCTGTGCCGTACAGTATGAAATGCGGCGTATTCGCTCCTGGGAGGAGCTTGGCGAACAGGTAGAATATTTCGTAGACACTGCCGATTTATACGACAGCCATCTGGTTGTTTTCCCCGAGCTGTTCATTGCCCAGATGCTCTGCACCCTCGATAGAACCAGACCCCTTCCGGAACTGGTGACGCAGCTCGCCGATATGCACGACCGCTATATCGAACTCTTCACCGGGCTGGCGACCAGCAGACAGATGCTTATTGTGGCCGGATCCATGCCGACGCGACAACCAGACGGTACTATCCGGAACGTAGCCCATCTCTTTTCCTCCATGGGCAACGTCTACACTCAGGAAAAACTGCACCTCACCCCAGCGGAGTCCACCTACTGGGGCCTTTCTCGCGGTGAAGGGCTGAAGGTTTTCGACACTCACCTCGGGAGGATCGCCATTCTGATCTGCTATGACATTGAATTTCCCGAACTCTCAAGGATGCTGGTTGATGCCGGGGTCGACCTGATTGTCGTTCCTTTTGCCACGGATGAACGAAAATCATACCAGCGTGTTCGTTATTGTGCCCAGGCGCGTGCGGTTGAAAATATGATTTATGTTGTGCTGGCAGGAAATGTCGGCGCTCTGCCGCGCAGTCCCGCCATGAGCCTGAATTTCGGTCAGGCCGCTGTCCTGACACCATCAGATTTCGCTTTCCCGCTCAATGCCATCGCTGCCGAAGGAATTATCAACACCCAGACTGTCGTCATATCCGATATTGACCTCGGCGCTCTCGAGGTCGAACGCCAGGTAGCCAATGTCAGACCGTTAATCGACCGCCGGCCTGATATCTATGCCATACAGAACCGGATCACGATAGAAAACTGTAAGGTCAGTTAGCAGTTCGCTGCTTATATCATCTCGATGGCGCATGCCATGGAGACACCGCCGCCGCCGCATAGCGTTGCCAGGCCCAGGGATTTACCCTGGTTTCTCATGCCATACATAAGGGTTACCATGATGCGGGCACCTGTGGAACCCACCGGGTGCCCTAGCCCGATTCCCGAACCATTGACGTTGGTAATTTCTCTTTTGAGACCCAGCTCCTTTTCGCAGCCGAGATACTGGGCGGCAAAAGCCTCATTGACCTCAACCCTCTCAAAATCCTGGAGAGATAATTCGGACGAACGAAGAAGGTTGCGTACCGCCGGAACAGGCGACAGGCCCATGACCGAAGGGTGACAGGCACCCCTGGCAACTGCTTTGATCCTGGCCATGGGACTCAACCCCAATGATTTCGCTTTATCCGCAGACATAATAATCAATCCCGTAGAACCATCGTTGATCCCGCTGGAATTTCCGGCGGTAACTGTGCCGATCTCCGGAAGAAAAGCAGGCGGCAGCTTACGGAGGGCCTCCAGGGTCAGTCCTGGTCGGAAATGCTCATCCTTGTCGAAAATGAGCGGTTCTTTCCTCTTTCGAGGAACCTCAACCGGTACGATTTCATCGGCAAAGGAACCATCCTGGGTGGCACGTTCGGCCTCGTTGTGGCTACGCAGGGCCACCTCATCCATCTCTTCTCTGCTGATACCCATATGCTGAGCAACAAACTCTGCGGTATGCCCCATTATATAGGGTTTGCCGACAAACATACTCAGGGGTGCCCTGGAGGCGTCCACCGGTCCTTCTTCTGGATGGGGAAGAATGTGGGAGCCGCAGTGGAGAGCGTGGATCAGATTATCCACAAAGGTCTGATCCTGAAGACGACACCCCCACCGTGCCCCGGGAACTGAGTAGGGTACGCTGCTCATATGTTCAGTTCCTCCTGCAAGAATAATATCAGCCATACCAGCCTGAATCATAGCCATTCCTGAAACAACAGCCTCCATTCCCGAAATGCACACCCTGTTAATGGTGGCGGCCGTAACGGTCTCAGGAATACCGGCAAGCAAAGCGCCAACCCGGGTAACATTCAAAGTATCTGCAGATTCCATGCAGCAGCCATAGCGGATATCATCAATCAGGACTGGATCGATCCCGGCCCGCCGGATGGCCTCTTTCATGGTAACGCTTGCCAGAACTGCGCCGTTCAGGCCTTGAAGGCTGCCGCCAAATGCACCAATAGCGGTTCTGCATCCGGATACAATGACAACTTCTTTCATAATGCTCCTCTCATGACAGTGTGCGGCATCGGTTGACATAGACATATTCCTGCAGTTTCCGCCAGGAGCTGCAATTGCCACTGATGCAGTTACTTTCTGATTCCATCAAAAATAAGATCTGTGATTATTTTCGCGGTGTCGCTTGAAGATACCGGTTCATCAAAAATGACTCTGTTGAGACAGCTGTGTTCAATCGTACCGAAAATAGCATTGCGGATAACAGCGGGAGGCAGATCTCTGCAGATCTCGCCTGTGGCAATACCTTCTTTGATTATATCTATCAGGAGGTGATTAAACTGCCGAACCAGAAGATACGCCTCACTGTGAAAATATTCTTCCGAATTCCTTACTTCCAGCAGAATAATCCTGGCAAACACCCGGTGATTTGCATACCTTTCGATACTTGAGTAGATAATTTTCTTCAGTTTGTTGAGTGCGCCGTCAATACCCTGCAGATCTCTGTCTATCTGGTCAAGAAATTTTTGATAATGTTCTTTGAGCACATAGTGGAGCAGATCACGTTTATCCTTAAAATACTTATAAATAAGTCCTTCAGTGACTTCTGCCGTGAGTGCTATTTCAGCAATGGTGAGAGACTCGAAAGTACGTGCCTCCAATAACGTCCTCATGGCATTGATAATTTTCTGTTTGCCGGGCGGATGCTGTTGCGTTGCTGTCTTCACAAAGGGACTTCCTAAAGTAAATTTACTTGAACGCAGGATAACATTATACTGTTATATTTATATATATTTATAGTAAAAATCTCACCCCACAGAGGTAAATAATATTTACTTACTTTTTCAGATAGTGTCAAGAGCAGTACCGTGAAAATTGATCAACGTAGAGAACGCAGAAAAGTGCACCCTGCCGCACCTTTCTGCCAACATAACTCATATATAGGGCATATCGGCAATTCGTCCAGCAACATCACGCCCTGAAAGAACAGGGCTTTCAGCACCACCCAGAAATATGACTTCAGACTCAGAGCGCAGTCGGCTGTCACAATATGCTTTCACCAGACTCCTCACCCTCAAATAGGCCATCGGCATAAAGAACGTTACGAGTATTGCCAGTATCTCTACTATTTCCGCTGCCTCTACCCAACGATCGGTGCGAATACCAAAAATGGTTCCCCCGCAAAGAATCATGAAAAGGATCGCACAATACTGAAGCGCCATTATATACCGGATCTGCTCAAGACTTTTTTCCAACAATTGTTTGCGCATGGTCTCTCCTCTCCTGGCGATCGAGCTCGGATTTCGCATAACAGCGCTGCCGGAATAGATTCCGGCAGTACATGTCTTCGCCCCGATTTTCTCTTTGCCTTATCTCTTCCCAGTTTCCTGCTCTGCTGAAATAATTCTTTGAGCAGAATCTTCACTTGTGATTTTTGCCTTGATACCATGTCTTTGAGCGATTTCAACAGGTGCCTTGAGAACAGCGGCGACTCCATCGTTCTGAATATAGCGAAAATGCATATCCAGCCCCTGCAGTTCAAGGCACGCAAGCGGCATATCACTCAATAGAGTTTTTCTTTTCATCTTCCCTCCACAGACCGATGTTCTCCAACAGTTACACCCAGCGAGTCTTTTTTTTCGGGTCAGTTAGCGGTGTGCAAAAATGCTCTGTCTTCTATTACTTCACTTCGAATTTCACGCTTCTCACTGAGCTTTGGCAGCCGGACAAACCTGAAGAGCAGCCAGGCACACAGCATCAGCAAAGGAATGATGATAAACAACGTTACAGGAAGAAACCAAAAACCAACGATCACATCTGCTAATGTAAACATGTTCATACCCCCCAGTTTTAAATTTGCTACATGTCGAGAAAGACAATCCCAAGCGTCAGGAAAACTGTTCCCATTGTTCTCCTTGCCGCTCCCCTCTTCTGCCTGTTACTTTTGCGAAAGTGGTGCCAGAATGCCACATTGGCCTCAAAAAAATTCACAAACCCATAACAATCTGACATGAAATACTTTCCTTAAAAATCGTTCCTGCTATCGGTATCATTATGTATTTGCCTGATCAAAAGATTGACTACAAAAGAGACATTCCGAGATTTACAGGCTACTCCTCTTCAATGTTTTTGCTTTTCTTCTGTGCCCTCCCGGCAAAAACAGCCAAACACGTACCAAACAGAAGCATAATTGATGGCTCTGAGACATACTCTGCTTCCAGAAAACCCAACAAATTCTGGAACTGATGCATAATCACACCACGGGTGCTGACTATCAGAAAGAAAAATACCGTAAGACCGAGCACCCATTTAAAAACAGTTTTCACCTTCATTGTCACTTTCCTCCTGCAGCTTGACATCACAGACTGGCGAAGAAAACTGCTCTCTTCCTTTAAAAAGCAGAAAGAATGTTAGCACTAACGCAAGAAAAGACCGTGTCGTGTCAGCAGACTACAACTGCGTGCAGCACAGCCATAGAATTGATCTCCCTGCCTCTCTTGTTGAAGCCATCGGGAGCAAAATGACACTCATGATATGCCTCACGAACACACCGCAATCTGGTCCGTGAGGATGCCGAAAAAAGAGTGCCCAACTGGTACATTCTCACGGTTAGCTCGCGGTGTGCAAAAGTGGACTATCTCCTATCACTTCACTTCGAGCTTCACTCCTTTTACTAAGCTTCGGCAACCGAACGAACCTGAAGACCACCCAGGCACACAGCATCAGCATAGGAATGACGATAAACAGCGTTACGGGAAGAAACCAAAAACCGACGATCGCATCTGCTAATGTAAACATGTTCATACCCCCAATTTTTCTAGTTTTTACATGTCGGGCAAGACCATCCCAAGCGTCAGGAAAAACTGTTCCTTCTTTTCTCCTGGCCGCTTCCCTCTTCTGCCTATTGCTTTTGCGAAAGTGGTGCCGGAATGGCACATCAGCCAAAAAAAAACCGCGAACATATCCTAACAACATGAAATAAAACGCTTTTCAAAAAAAACGTCGAAACTATAGCGACATGTTTTATATTTGCCTGACCAGAAAAATGTCTACGAAGTAGACATTTTGACAGGTTGCTTGTACACTAGTTTTACAACTGCTTCAGCCGTTCGACTCACTGCATGTTCAGCAGGCTCTGCCCGGAATTTGGAGGTGATCTTAATGGAAGAAGGTCTTTCTCTCAGTGAAAACGAATTCGCACTGTTCTGCGATGTTATCACCTCTCTGCACACCATAAGAGATATGGACGACATGCTGGTCGCCATATTTCAGAAGATTCGTTCGATTATCGATATTCAGGGTATATCCATCGCCCTGCACGATCCTGAAAAAAAAGAATTTTATTTCATCCGCACCGTTGAGGAAGGCAAAAGCAGAGGCGAGTCTCAAGAAGATTTCCTTCGTTTTCCTGACAATATCGGTGTGGCCGGATGGGTCATGGACAACCGCTGCTGTGCGGTCATCAATGATGTTTCCTCCGATACCCGTTTCTACAGCGGACTGAACAGCAAGGACGAATTCATCACCCATTCGATGATCTGTGCACCGCTATGCACCAGGAAAGGCTTTCTTGGCGTTTTCTATGCTCTCAATAAGGAAGGCGACATATTCACTCCCCGGGATGAAAAGATTCTCGAAATACTCTCAGGCACCATCGCTGTCTCTCTGGAAAACGCTCGTCTGTATGGTGAATTGAAAGACCATCTCCATGACCTCAAACAAGAGAAAAAGCTCCTGCAGCGGCAGGTGAACAGGGAAGTTGGGTTCAACCGCATAATCGGCTCAAGCCCGCCGATGCGGCAAATGTTCGAATTGATGGAAAAGGTGATACATACGACCACAACAGTCTTGATTCAGGGTGAAACTGGTACCGGCAAGGAGCTTGTTGCCAAAGTTATTCATTACAACGGTCCTCTGAAAAACAAACCCTTTGTCGCAGAAAACTGCGGTGCTCTGCCGGAAAGTCTCCTGGAAAGCGAACTTTTCGGATACGTCCGGGGTGCTTTTACCGGTGCGATAACAAACAAGAAAGGACTTTTTGAAATTGCCGATGGGGGCACCATTTTTCTTGATGAAATCGGAGAAATGTCACCAATTTTACAGGTAAAACTTCTCAGAGTCCTCCAGGAAGGGGAATTCAGACCCGTGGGCAGTAACCGGAGCCTGAAAGTCAACGTCAGAATTATCGCCTCAACCAACCGGGATCTGCCTGAAGAGATAGAAAAGGGACGTTTCCGCGAGGATCTCTATTATCGCATTAATATTTTTCAGATCACACCGCCCCCTCTTCGCCGCAGAAAAGAGGATATTCTTGCCCTGGCCGGTTTCTTTCTCGAAAAATATGCGACCCGGAACAGTAAACCTGTCCCGACACTGACTCCACAGGCACTTGACCTGCTCATGCGCTATGACTGGCCCGGTAATGTCAGAGAACTGGAAAATGAAATGCAGCGCGCCCAGACCATGGCCTACGGCGGCAAAATTATCTCCCCGGACTTTCTCTCTGACAAAATCCGCAGACTGGTACCCGACACTTCCCCCATGGATGAGAGTTGTGGTGCTACATTAAAAGATACAGTTCGTCAGGTGGAGAGAAGAATGATAGATGAAGCCCTGACATCCTGCCAGGGTAATCAAAGCAAAGCTGCCAAGGCGCTTGGCCTTTCAAGGCAGGGATTGCTTAATAAAATTGCCGCCTATAACATCCATATCAAATAACTGTTCATCGGGTACCATGAAACGGCTCGGTAAACCACTTCTTGCAGGACTTCTGCTGGCAGCTGCCGCAATATGTTTTTCTATTTCGACTTTTGGAATGCATGTTGAGGAAGAGTACGGTCTGTCCCTGCTGTTCAAGCTGCGCGGCAGCCGTCCACCGCCGGCCAAGGTTGTCATAATCAATATCGATGACAATTCAGGAGAAAAACCTGCCGCTCCTTCTCATTTCAGTAAATGGCCCCGTACCATCTATGCCGAACTGGTGGACAGACTGGTACACTACGGTGCTAAAGTTATCGTTTTTGATGTCCTTTTTGCCGAAGAGAAAAAGCAGCATGAAGACCAGGAGTTTGCTGAAAAACTGCGGCAGGCAGGAAATGTGATTCTTGCCGCAGAACTTCAGCATAAAACAATTGACACATCAGCTGAAGATGCCGTTTCAGTCGACATGGAAATGGAACAGCTTCTTCCTCCCATCAAGGTTCTGGCAGACGCTGCGCTCGCCCTGGCGCCTTTCCCGCTGCCGAAGACCCCCGTAAGGGTTTCCCGGACCTGGCGTTTCAAATCTTCCTGCGGTGAAATCCCGATACTTCCGTCCACCGCCTTTCAGGCTGCCAACCTAGAAGTCTATAGTGAACTGCGCCGGCGCCTTTCTCTCCTGATTCCCGACAGCGCGGCACACCTTCCGCCTACTGCGGAACTGGCCCTGAGTGACATTGGGCTCACTGAAACCATGAGAAGAATCAGATGCATTTTTCTCGAAAGGCCAGGGCTTGCAGAGGAACTCATCACCATGGCAGGGAAAGACTTTTCCCTGGCGGCCAACAAGGCACTGGACAACAAACTTAGTCCACTCATCGCTATGTATGCAGGGCCTGACAGGAGCATCATAGATTTTTACGGCCCTCCCTTCAGCATTACAACGATATCGTACCACGATGTGATGGGATCAGAGGAGGAACCTTCGCATGTCGAAGCCGAAATTTTTAAAGGGAAAACGGTTTTTATCGGTGCGGCACGTAATAGCTGGTCTCAACAGAAAGATGGCTTCTACACGGTCTTCTCACAGACCAACGGCCTTGATATCAGCGGTGTTGAAATAGCCGCGACAATCTACACCAACCTCTCTGAAAACAGAACCATACAACCGCTTCAGATTGGGATCATGTGTGTCTTCATCACCTT
>JAZBNU010000407.1:0-10465 GCA_036350815.1 Desulfopila sp. | reverse complement strand
GCTTGATCTACAAAGTCATTTTTAAGACTCCGGTGTATTTTCTGGTGCCAACTATAGGGATGGCTACCATCCTGGGGACATATGCAGTGCGAAATAGCCACACCGACGTGATCATAATGCTTATTCTCGGTACATTAGGGTTTCTCTTTAAGCAGTTGGGAATAGCCCCGGCCCCTATCGTTTTAGGACTCATTTTGGGGAATATCGCTGAAATGGGATATGTCCAGACGATTCTGGGTGGACAGGCGTTACCTTATCCAGTGTTGAAGCTTTTTGAAAACGGATTGTCTCAGATTCTTATCGGTATGATTCTTTTCTCAGCTCTGTGGCCATATTTTTCTGCGCTGAAGCGTCGACTTAAGGGCAAAGGAGTGCCATCGTGAATAGAGAAATAAATACTGAAATAGTGAGCGGGATACTGGGACTTATCCTGACAGCGGTTTTTTTCTTTGGACTTGAAGATGTTTTATGGATGAGCCTCGTTTTCCCAAAGACCATCGTCTTTATCATGGGCATTATCGCTGTTGCCCTGATTATTAAAGGTGCAGTCAAGCCGTCTCGCAGTCCTATTTTTAACGTGGGTTCCAACGTGAGATGGATCGTGACCGGGATCCTGTTCTTTGCATGGGTGCTTGTCATACCGGTATTTGGCTTTTTTGTAAGCACTGTGGTGTTCATGACCATTATCGTTGCGTATCTGGCACAGGCACGAACGCAGCTGACTCCAGGCAAGTTCATGATCTGGATACCTGTCGTTATAGGGGAAGTAACCCTGTTCTATCTTATCTTCACCAGGGTTTTGTACGTGCCGCTGCCAACAGGGATGTTTTTTTAATCGCTTCTACCAGTCCGGATTTATAAGGAGAGTAGTGTGAAAATTTTTCAAATAGCTTCAATTCCCGGTGATGGTATCGGAAAGGAGACAGTTGCAGCAGGTAGGCAGGTTCTTGACACTGTATGCGACATCCATGGAGGACTATCATTGGAATATCTGGATATTGGTTGGAGTTGCGAGTATTTCAGGAAAAACGGAAAAATGATGCCGGATGACGGGCTGGATACCCTCCGTTCCTGTGACGCAATTTATCTTGGTGCTGTAGGTTATCCTGGAGTGCCGGATCATATCTCACTTTGGGGGCTTTTGTTACCGATCAGGAGGACTTTCCAGCAGTATATCAACCTGCGGCCGGTCAAGCTTCTCAAGGGTGTACAGACTCCATTGGCCAACCGGGAACCCGGAGATATTGATTTTTTGGTTATCCGCGAAAATAATGAAGGCGAGTATTCCAACATGGGTGGGCGGCTCTACCAGGGCACGGAGCAAGAGGTGGTGGTGCAGAATACAGTCTTTACCCGGACAGGAGTCGAGCGGGTAATTCGCTACGCCTTCGAGCTTGCCGAAAGCACCGGGCGGCGCAAGGTCAGTTCAGCAACAAAATCAAACGGTATCAATTTTACCATGCCTTTCTGGGATGAAGTCTTCGCAGAAATCAGTACCGAGTACCCTGACATAACCAGCAACCAGTTCCATATAGATGCCCTTTGTGCTCGTTTTGTCACTCATCCGCAGGACTTCGACGTGGTCGTCGCCAGCAACCTGTTCGGGGATATCCTCACTGATCTTGGACCAGCGATTGCCGGAAGCATAGGTATAGCGCCATCCGCCAACATCAATCCAGCCAAGGAATTTCCATCCATGTTCGAGCCGGTTCATGGCTCTGCCCCTGATATTGCAGGAAAGGGGATTGCCAACCCAATGGGGCAGATATGGTGCGGAGCAATGATGCTTGATCATCTTGGTTTTGAGGACTGTGGCGAACTTCTTATGAAAGCCCTGACGGATACACTTGCCCTGGGAATTACTACTGCTGATATCGGAGGCAAATCGACGACAAAGGAGGTTACTGAAGCGATTTGCAACAGGATGAAACAGCTTCCATAAGCATTGAACAGATAAACATACTGTCAGAGGACATATGCAGCCTGTCAACTCGATGCATTTTGGGCCGTTTTTTCCTAGGGAGAAGGTATACGTCTGAGGTTTCACTTAGGCAGTTAAAACATATTTAAAATTTCAACGCCTCTGGTTTGTCTTCGGGGGCAGTCCGGCCAAAGACAGCATTGTGTTTTTACCAGGAAAGCATGTCTCGCTCCATCTGGAAAGAAATATTATTTGTGGACTATTTTTCTATGAGAATTCTAGATATCCGAGAAGTCACGAAAGCAATCTCATCACCGATTCGAAACGCGTATATCGATTTTCGCAAGATGACTCTGAGTCTGGTGGCGGTGGTGACTGATGTGGTCCGTGATGGACGCCCGGTTGTCGGTTATGGCTTCAACTCCAATGGACGATACGGTCAAGGTTCCTTAATCAGAGAACGTTTCCGGTCGAGGATAATGGATGCTGACCCTCAAACACTGCTGGATGCAAAACAGGAAAATCTGGACCCGCATCGTATCTGGGATTGCATGATGACCAACGAAAAGCCAGGCGGACATGGAGAACGATCCGTTGCCGTGGGCACTATTGACATGGCAATCTGGGATGCTGTGGCAAAAATTGAAGAGAAACCTCTCTATCAGCTTCTTGAAGAGCGTTATGGCGATGGCAGGCCGCAGCGTAAGGTTTTTGTCTATGCCGCAGGTGGATATTACTATCCCGGAAAGGACAACAGCAAGCTGCAGGAGGAGATGAAAAGCTATATCGATCGTGGCTATACCGTTGTCAAAATGAAGATTGGAGGTACCTCTTTAGTTGAAGATCTACAACGAATCGAAGATGTCCTCAAGGTCCTGGGTCCTGGGCAACAGTTGGCTGTGGACGCCAATGGCCGTTTTGATTTACCAACAGCTCTCGCCTATGCCAGGGCGCTGTCCAGCTATGAGCTGTTCTGGTATGAGGAGCCTGGCGACCCACTGGATTTTGAACTTCAGGTTGAGCTGGCAAATCATTACTCTGGCAGCATGGCTACTGGTGAAAACCTGTTTTCGATGCAGGATGCGCGCAACCTTATCAGATACGGCGGCATGCGCCCGGAACGGGATTGGCTGCAGTTCGATTGCGCCTTGAGTTATGGACTCGTCGAATATCTCCGGACTCTCGAGATGCTCAAAAGCTACGGCTGGTCTCCAGGGCGTTGTATCCCTCATGGCGGACACCAGATGTCCCTGAATATTGCTGCAGGTCTCGGACTGGGCGGAAATGAATCGTATCCCGACCTCTTTCAACCCTTCGGGGGATTTCCCGATGGTGTCGGCGTTGTTGACGGACATGTCGTTCTGCCCGAACTTCCTGGAATTGGATTTGAAGGAAAAGCGGATCTCTACAAAGAGATGGCAGCATTGGCATAGAAGGGTAATTGCAGAATTTACAGGAGTGATCATAAGGAGTTACTTATGCAGCATGATCAAGCGGTAGCAGCCATGACCGATATTATGGCTAAATTTACCAATTACATAGGAAAACATCTCCCTGATGATGTTATGGACAAACTCGGCTACCTTCGGTCGGCTGAAGAGAGTGTACTGGCTAAAGTGGTATATGATTCAATGTTTGAAAATCTCGCCAAAGCCCACGAGTTAAGTCGACCCTGTTGTCAGGATACCGGAGTCATCCAGTTTTTTATTCAGGCCGGTGCCAATTTCCCGCTTTTATCTGATGTCAGAGCCATTCTCGATGAAGCCGTGAGGAGAGCAACCAGAGAGGCACCGCTCCGGCACAACGCAGTCGAGGTTTTTGTCGAAAAGAACACAGGGAACAATACAGGTGAGCGCATCCCCTGGATTGACTGGGAGATTGTTCCAGATGATTCGGGGATCACCCTTGAAGTATATATGGCGGGTGGTGGTTGCAGTCTGCCGGGACAGGGAAAGACTCTAATGCCGGCTGCAGGCTATGAAGGGGTGACTCAGTTCGTTTTCGATGTTCTGACCTCATACGGGGTAAACGCCTGTCCGCCTCTGCTTGTTGGCATTGGTATTGGCGGTTCCATCGAAGTAGCAGCCAATCTCTCGAAAAAAGCATTGTTCCGTACCATCGGATCGCGAAACAGGGATCCACAAGGAGCAGAAATGGAATTACTCATTGAAAAAGGGCTCAATGAAATAGGGATCGGTCCGCAGGGATTGTCGGGAAAAAATTCCGTCATGGGCGTACATATCGAGAAAGCAGCACGACACCCCTCGACCATCAGTGTCGCGGTGTCCACAGGTTGCTGGGCGCATCGCCGTGGAACTATCCATATCAACGAGGATATGAGTTATGAAATCCTTTCTCACACGGGGGTGACGCTGTGAAACGGACTCTTCAAACACCAATAAAAAATGAAGATCTAGAGCATTTGAATATCGGTGACATAGTTTTTCTTGACGGCTATCTCATTACCTGTCGCGACATGGCTCACCGGCGACTCATAGATATGGGAATGAAGCTTCCGGTCGACCTTGAGGGACTGGCAATTTTACACGCCGGGCCAATAGTTGCAAGAGATGGTGATAGCTGGAAAATGATATCCATTGGTCCGACAACAAGTATGAGAATGGAAGTTCATGAAAAAGAATTCATTAAACAAACCGGAGTAAAGCTTATTGTCGGCAAAGGTGGCATGGGTCCGGAAACGGTGGAAGGATGCGCTGCCTGTAAAGCAGTCCATGCTGTTTTTCCAGGCGGCTGCGCGGTTCTGGCAGCGAGCAGGGTTGAAGAAATTGAAAGAGTGGAGTGGTTGGACCTGGGGATGCCGGAGGCATTGTGGGTTTCCAGGGTCAAAAATTTCGGCCCTTTGATTATCTCGATAGATACCCATGGCAATAATCTTTTTGACAAGAACAAGGCAGAATTCAATGCAAAAAAGGGCCCGATAATTGAAGAAATATCGAAATATATCAAATTTATAAAATGAGCAAACATATTGTTTCCTGAGACATGCTGTATCTTAATAAATAATTTTCTGATTGCCCCTAAAGATCAGCAAGCCTTATGGGGCAGGATCACTCTTTTCACGGGTCGCCATAAACCCATCCATGGGGGCTTGACTGCAGCCGTCCAGGCTGCAGACACCCGAGAAAAGAGCGACCCTGCTCCCTTAAAATTATGATGCTGAGTTTCAGGGGTAATCAGGTATAATTTTGTTTGGAATTTTGTGATGGTGAATCTTCCTGTCGATAATTACAGACGATTTCAGGTGGAATATGGGTGAGTGTAGACAATGCAGACCTGTTAGAAAGGCTGTCGATCCTGTATTTCTTTCCTGTGGAGTAAAATCATTGTAGCCGTTTGGATACAGTTTGGTTCAGACGATCAAGGTATGCGATGACACCAAGCGTTGAAACGGTATAAATGCAATCATCCATGAGATGTTGGCGGTAACCAGAAAAACCGCTACATCGGGGCTAAAATACAGTAAGGCAAGGACAACTCCCAAACTGATGTTGTTTAACCCTGAGGATAAGGTGTAGGAAATCCTGTTGCGCCGCGATGCCTTGCGGCCAAGGAACTATATTTATAACCTGTTCCTAACCCTGCTGCCTAAATGCAAAAGAAATAGGTCGGGGGCTATCTTGCAGAAAACAGACCAGTTGACATGTCATAGTGTAGTATTAGATTCGTCTGTATATGAATAGAGTAGGGCTTCCCTTTTAATATCGGACAATGGATATGAAAAAGATCTGTGTCATTGGTGCCTCCGGGAAACTTGGAAAGTACATGATTAAACACGCACTCGAAGCGGGGTATCAGGTCAATGCGGTCTGTCGGCAACAAAGTGTCGAAAAGCTTGCTGCATTTAAAGAACGTATTGTGATATTTCCCGGTGCCACCGATGACCGGGAAGTTATACAAGAAGCGGTAGCAGGGTGCGGAGGTGTTCTTACTGTTCTGGTTCCCTGGGGAATGCAGCATTATGCTTCAGGAACGGCCCAGGCTGTACTTGACCATGCTCCACCTGAGGCACGTCTTATCTTCTCTTGTGGCTGGCATATCACGAGAGACGGGCTGGACAGATACTCAACAAAGCTGAAGCTGTTTGTTAAAATATTCGGTTTTCTCGGACGACTGTTGCGAAAAGTTGACATTGACGACCAGGTTGAAGCCTGCAGGAGAATATTCGCCAGTACAACGTTGTGGACTGTTGTACGCGGAAGTGACCTTGAGGAAGGTCCCAGCCAGGGACTGCCGCTCTGGAGCCGACATGTAGGAGACCCGATTCTGGCCGCTAATATTACGCGACGGATAGATTTTGCTTTATTCATGGTACATGCCCTTTCAAATGACGACCTCATTCATGAGGCACCGGCAATAGTAGGGAGGCAATCAAAATGAGTAGTGAATTATTTTAGGGCAAATACATATCATAGCTGGTTTATTTTCCAGCAGAGGCAGGTGAAAATGAGAGTAGACAATCAAACGGTTCAGGACAACAAAACAAGGAGGGTAAATCCACCAATTCTCCACCGCAAGGACTGGGCCTCACACGGGCATTTATGGAAAGGTCACTTTCAAGGTAAAGATATTGGCACCAATGTAACGGTACTGTTTTACAGTACCGAAGAACTTGGTGTGGGACCGCAGTGGCACTTCCACCCCTATGATGAGATCTTCATCGTACGTGAAGGAAATGCCTTGTTTACGATAGGAGATAGGAAAATTGAGGCCAAGGCAGGAGATATCTTGCTCGGACCCGCCAATATCCCACATAAATATGAGAATATTGGGCCGGGAATGCTCGAGACAACCGATATCCATCTTTCCAGCCATTGGATCCAAACCAATTTGGAGGACCCCGAACTGTCTGAAAATTAGGAGAAAATCGATGCCGTGATTCTGAATGATTTTCCTCCAGGTTAACTGCCTGTCTTCATTTAGAGAGATTCCCTTAATTTATAAAATGTCAACATACCCGTTACCATCGGTGCAGGCGAAATCCGGAGGCAACAACATCATGGAACTGATTCAATTTACAGTACTTCTTTCAGCTCTGCTCTGTTCACTGGTCGCAGGATTGGTTTTTTCCTTCGCGATCGTCGTTATGCCAGGCATTAAAAGCCAGGGCGATCTTGCCTTTCTCAAATCCTTCAAAGCGATGGATAGTATAATTCAGAATAACCAGCCGATATTCATGTTGGTCTGGCTTGGTTCTGCAGTGGTATTGCTGTTTTCCACTGTGCTGGGCGTTTGGCAGCTGGAGGGGGCTGATCGAATCCTCCTGATTGCTGCATGCGCGAGCTATCTCCTTGGTGTCCAACTGCCGACGATCACTATCAACATCCCGCTAAATAATCACCTCCAGTCTCAAAATCTTAACACGATGTCTGAGTCGGCATTGCTGGAAACCACGGCAAACTTTGAGCCACGCTGGCTGCGCTGGAACGCTGTCCGGACATTCTTTGCAATATTGACGACGACCTTGCTGCTAGTTCTCCTCACCCGATTATGAATCCAGACGCTTGAAAATTTGAAGACTCAATACTAGGTGAAGATAGAGTCGGAGCTTCGTTATATTGACCACAAAATTTTAACCTTGAGCCGCTACTCGTCTCTGCTGATCGGTGCTGATTGCAGGTACTCCTTGTTGGTGTCATTTGTTTTGGGGTTTCGCGCGCCATTTAGCTGTTTTTTATAGGAAAAAGAGTCTTCCAGCTGGATAAAAAACAGCGTACAACGAGAGCAAGAACAGTTCTGATCTAAAGGAAAAATTCTTTTCTGTCCAAGCGTATACCTGCAATAAATTTTCGACCTTTCTTCGTTCTTCCCTGTATTCCTCTATAAGAGATCATCTCCAAGGCGTAATTTGCCGGCTTTGATTGTTTGTACTATTAAAAAACCATGTGCTATGCTTTAATTTTGACAGGTTTACCCGGAAGACAGGAATATGCAAATCTCTATAACAAATTACAGAGGGTAGGAAATGGTTCATAAGCCCACATATGAAGAGTTGGAGAAACGGGTTGCAGAACTTGAACAACAGATCGGGCTGCTGCAGGCGGAGGGTTTGCATAATTCTCCTGAGATTCTTTCAATTCTTTTTGAATCTTTCAAATACATTCCTCAATGTAAGACATTTGAAGATGCTGCTGCGAAAATATTCGAACACTGCAAAAAGCTTACAGGAGCATGTTCAGGGTATGTTGCCCTCCTTTCTGAGAATGGTGCAGAGAATAAGGTCCTTTTCTTAGATGCCGGTGGATTGCCTTGCGATGTCGATCCGAGTCTGCCGATGCCGATACGAGGGTTGAGAGAAGTAGCATACACGACAAAAAGTGTGGCCTACGATAATTTTTTCGCCGAGAGTCCATGGATGGATTTTATGCCGGAAGGGCATGTCAGGCTTGATAATGTTCTTTTCGCTCCCATTACTATCGAAGATACAACGCTTGGGATTATCGGAATCGCTAATAAACCCGGGGGATTCAATGAATATGACGTGTATGTGGCAAAAATCCTGGGCGATTTAGCAGCCGTTGCGTTGACGTATGCCGATGCTCAGGACTCACGAAGAGCATCCGAGGAGCACTATCGCACACTTTTTAATACTATAAACGATTCCGTTTTCCTTCACAAAATCCTGCCGAATGGTGACCCTGGAAAGTTTTTGCAGGTCAATGAGGCTGCCGCAGCCACTTTGGGATACTCTATAGAAGAACTCAAGTCAATGTCTCCAATGGATTTGGACGATCCTGATGCATCGCAGCATTACATTCCAAAAGTTATAGAACTCCTCAGAAAATCGGGAAACGCCAGGTTTGAAGCTACACAAATGACAAAAAGCGGCGTCCCTGTTGACGTGGAGGTTAACGTTGTACTCACAGATTTAGGAGGAGAGGAAGTAATTCTCTCTGTTTGTCGTGATATTACTGAGAGAAAAAAATATCAGGACTATCTCGAAAAATACAAAAACATAGTCTCATCAACCCTAGACGGTATAGCTTTTTTAGACCATAACTACAGATATATTATCGTAAATGATACCTATGAGAAGTTCTCAGGTGTCAACCGTGAAGAATTCTTGGGCATGACCATACCGGAGTATCTGGGAAAAGATATCTTTGAAAAACAGATCAAGCCGAATTTTGATAGGTGTTTACAGGGAGAAGTTATTCATTATCAAGGCTGGTTTGGTTACCCGAAATTAGGGAGGAGATATGTCGACGTCACCTATTATCCTTACAGAAAAAGCGATGGCATGATAGTCGGTGTTGTCTCAAATACGCGAGATATTACAGAACGAAAAGAAGCTGAAGACAGATATGCCAGAATAAAGAGGGAATTCACTGATGTTGCAGAAAATATACCAGGAATGGTGTTTCAATACATACTCCATTCAGATGGCTCTGTATCAATTCCCTATGTCAGTTCACAAGTATATCACTATACAGGGTATTCTCCGGATGAGATCTATGACGATCCCTCCCTGTTTTTTCAACCGATCTTCACAGAAGACAGGGAACGTGTAAATGAGGCGATTCATGTATCGGCAAAAAACCTTACTGAATTTTCAGTAGTGCATCGGCTGGTTAATCTTGAGGGGAAGCTGCTTTGGTTTCAGGTAAAATCAAAACCCGTAAAAACTGAAGAAGGCGACGTGATATGGAATGGTGTTTCCATTGATATTTCAGATAGAAAACAGATGGAAGATGATTTGCGAAACTCCGAGGAGCTGTTTAGAAAGACCTTCGATCATGCTGCAGTAGGTATTGCTCGAATACAACCTGACGGAAAGTTCATAAAAGTGAATTCGAAGTTTGAGGAGATCACCGGCTTTTCGCAAAAAGAATTATCCACCATGAGTTTTGATACTATTACGCACCCCGATGATCTGGGAAAAGAGAATGAACATATCAATCGAGTGCTGGATGGAGAAATAGATTCATTTGAATTAGAAAAGCGCTACATTCATAAAAGTGGGCATAGCATATGGATAGAACTCTATTCTAATGTTGTAAGAGATGAGAAGGGAAATATCAAATATGCAGTAGCAAGTGTTATCGATATCACAGATCGGAAAGAATATGAAAAAGAACTGAAAAGCCTGGTTCACGATCAAAGCGTCATTCTCAATAATATTCGCTCATATATATATTTTAAAGATACCGAAAATAAAATCATTCGTATAAGCCAGGCAGTAGCGGATGTGACCGGTCTACCCAAAGATCAGATTGAGGGAGTGCATAGCCGTGAGATTTACCCTGATATGGCTGATGACTACTGGAAGGACGATCTCGAGGTTATAGATTCCGGCAGTCCGAAGCTGGGCATTGTAGAGCCATTGCCGGTGAAAAACGGGCAGAAGAGGTGGTTATTGACCGATAAAATCCCCTATTTTGATGAAGGAGGCAAAGTCTCTGGTGTCATTGTTATGGCGAACGACATAACTGATCGTATCATTTACGAAGAACAGCTCAAAGCCAACGAAACCAAGCTGAACACAATTTTTCAAAACAATCCGGCGGGAATCCTGATCTCATCCCT
>JAZBNU010000406.1:0-4484 GCA_036350815.1 Desulfopila sp. | reverse complement strand
TGCCTGCTGTAGTTTTCTATACCGGTGCAGTAGCCCAGCTCTTCTATCATCTCCAGATCGAACATGGTGCGCTGTTCAAGACGCTGCGCTTCCACCAGCCTGTTTTCCTGCCTCAAGCTTTCGAGCCGTTCCTTCAGCTCCTCCTGAATGGTCCTGATGGCATTCTGCTGCCGCTCTCTGCTGGTGACAAAGTGGCTTCCGGGGAATACCGTATATTCCTGCAGTTTCTCTAGAACGACGCCGCGAAGCGGATCGATAATAGAGAGTGTTTCCAGGGTTTCTCCGAAAAACTCCAGTCTGAGCGCCCGGTCTTCCTCATGCACAGGGTAGATATCAACGACATCGCCGCGCACCCGGAAAGTCCCCCGATGAAAAGAAGTATCATTACGCTCATAGAGCATATAAATGAGTCGTCTGGTCACCTCCTCCACCGGATAGTCTTGATCCACTTCGAGAAAAAGGTGCATGTTCTTGTATTCTTCCGGCGAACCCAGTCCGTAAATACAGGAAACCGAAGCGACAATCAGAACATCGCGGCGGGTCAGCAACGCTCTGGTGGCGGAATGGCGCAGTTTATCTATTACCTCATTGATGGAGGAGTCTTTTTCGATGTAGGTATCGGACTGGGGCACATACGCCTCAGGCTGATAATAGTCGTAATAGGAGACAAAATACTCAACGCTGTTTTCCGGAAAAAGTTCCTTGAATTCAGAAAACAGCTGTGCGGCAAGAGTTTTGTTGGGGGCGATAATCAGTGTCGGCCGCTGCACCTCCTCAATGATTCTGGCCATGGTGAAGGTTTTTCCGGAGCCGGTTACACCAAGCAGAACCTGACTGTCTTCTCCTCGTAGAACACCCTGAACCAGCTTTTCGATCGCTGCCGGCTGGTCGCCTGATGCCGAAAAAGGTGCTGTAATAGTAAATCGTTTATCCATCAGCAAATCCTGGATAGCGCTGTAGTAAAAATATTTCTTCCTGGTTACCCTTGAAACTCAGCATCGTAATTTTAAGGGGGCAGGGTCGCTTTTTTCTCGGGTGTCTGCAGCCAGGACGGCTGCAGTCAAGCCCCCATGGATGAGTTTATTGCGACCCGTGAAAAGAGTGATCCTGCCCTATAAGGCGTGCTGATTTTTCGAGGTAATCAGATATTTCTTTATGCTGCTTGTATCATAATCACGCCCATACCATAGAACCAGACACCAGGAAATGCCAGTGGAAATATCAGAGAGCGGTTCTTTTCTGCTGCAAAACAGCACAGGACAAGCATGACACCAACAGTAGTCCAGCCCCGGCAGAAAAAACAGCCACCGTGATCAAAACCCCAGAGGAAGACGGACGGTAAAAGTCGTCCCTTCGTTGATTCTCGAAGAAACAGTGATTTCTCCGCCATGAGCGGCTATTATACCGTAGGAAACAGCAAGTCCCAGACCTGTTCCCTGCACATCGGGCTTGGTGGTATAAAATGGCTCGAAGATGAAATCCACCTCGGTTTCTGCAATGCCGATACCGGTATCATGGACATTGATAAGAACCTCGGTTTCCGTCAGTACCGTTGTCACCTCAAGAACACCACCGCCATCAGCCATCGAATCAACCGCATTGATAACCAGGTTGAGAAAGACCTGAGTTATCTGGTTTTTACTGATCAATACAGGATGGATATCTTCATCATATTGTATGATCAACTGTATGGAATTCTTTTCGAAATGTTTCTGATAAAACGTCAGAACATTATTTAGAATTTCATGGATGTCATGCAGTTTCTTTTCATCGGAACCGTCGCTCTGGAACCTTTGAAAGTTCCGAATCAACGTCTTCATTCTCTCACATTCCGCATAGGCCAGCTCGAGCAGATGCTTGTCCGCTGTACTCATCTCGACCCTGTCACTTATGTCTTTTAAAACGGAGCGCACCCCGAGAAGGGGGTTGCCGAACTCATGGGCAAAAGAAGCTGAGAGACGCCCCACTGCTTCCATTTTCTGGGCATGATGCAGCTGTTTTTCCATGACAAGGGTCTGGGTAATATCAAGGCACAAGGCAATTACATTGATAATCTCACCGCGGCTGTTGAAAACCGGTGCTATCAGAGAATCCAGAGAGAGCTCCGCCCCATTCCTGGTCTTTAGAACATACACCCCTTTCCACTTTTCACCGCTGCTCAGACTGGCTCTGATTTCACGGTGATTTTTTTTATTTTTAAAGAAACTTCCGAGAAAATATGACCGAAGTCCCATGACTTCCTGTAAATCGTATCCCGTTATTTTCTCAAAACCGGGATTGACATAGTCAATTCTTCCCTCACGATTAAAGATAACAACTAGAAGGGGAGACTGGCGAACAGCCTGACTCAGGAGATTTTTCTCTCGCACCATCTCTCTTTGCATGGTGATATCCCGGAAGAAAATTACCGCCCCGGTTATCTCCTCTGCAGAAATAATTGGATATGCCCGGACTGCAGCATAAAATACCGGTCCACCTTTAACCTCAAGACGGCCGTCCTCGGATAGCAGAGTTTGCCCGGTAAGCAGGGGGGTCAAATAGGAAGCCCTGCCAGAATTGGGTGCACCGCCATTGCCGGGAAAATAACTGATAATATCAGGAATTCTTTTGCCGATAAGAGCTGGTGTATTTTCATATCCAATTTTTTCAAGACAGGCACTGTTGGCAAAAGTAATGCGTGCCTCTCTGTTGACTCCCAGAATACCCTCCTCGGTCGCATCGAAAAACAGACGCAGACGGAGTTCACTTTTCTGCAGGGCGTTAAAGGCGTGGTACCCTCTTCGCTGGAGAATATTGAGCATATGGACAACCTGAGAAAACTCATCTTGAGTTCCACCACTTTTTCTATCCAGCTGCAGTGGAGTAACTTTTCTGCGAAAATCCATATTGACAACATGAGAAGCCAGTTTTTCCAGATGCCTGGTAACTGCATAGCGAAAAAACAGAAGTATGCAGCCGGCAAAAAGAAAGGTTTTCAGACTGTTTATCAGCAGAATTATCAGAGCATTTTTGGTCAGCCTGTTGTGCAGGCTGTCCAAGCCGGCAACAATTTCCAGATTTCCAAGAGGTAAACGGCTGTCTCGATAAAGATAGCTGAGAGGGTATTGCAGTCCCATTGTTTTCTTGGGTTTCATTTCACCACTATGCCACCGTACAACACCGTCGATCTCAACTGCGGCATAAATAATGTCTCTTCCCTGCGTTATTCCATTAAGATGCGCCTGAATCTGGATATCGTCAAGAATCCAGACCGACTGGGACAGACTTGTAAGCTGTACAGCCGAAATAGAGTCAAAATATTCCTTGATGTCTTTCAGGTCCTGACGATAAACGAGATACAGCTGGATTGCGCTGGCAATAACAGTGACGACCACACTGAAAACGATAACCCACAGTCCAAGTTTCCTAGCAATTTTACGATTAATATTCTCGATCAGCTTCTGTACCATATAACTCTTTCAGCCTGCTTTGCCGTCTTAACCGGGTCGGGTAAAAAAATCTCAATAAAGGTATTTTCGCACTAATTTTTCAACAGCTCCGCTTTGCTGTATTCTTTCATTGGCTGTCTGCAGTTTTTCCACAATCTCGTCAGAAACGCTTGGATTGGCACCAATATAATACTCCCCTGAAGAGATAAACACAGCAGGCACCACATCTTCAAGTGTGCGCCCTTCCCCCTGCAAAGACGCATAAATTGTGTATTCATTTCCAGTTATAAGATCACACCTGCCCTCAAGAAAGAATCTGATCTGTACCTCCTTGTTCGGGGTCACAAAAAGCTCTTTGCCGTCGCGAAAGCCCTGCGCACGAAGCCATTGGGTCAAGGAGTGTCCAAGAATTACCGAGGTTGTATATTTCTTGGCATCTTCCAGTGTGGCTATTTCTATATCATTTCTGTTTTTCAGACGGTAGAGATGTACATGTTTGGGGAGAATAGGCCCAATCCATTTGAACAGCGGTTCCCGCTCTTCTGTTCTGTTTATCGTATAGATAAAACTGTTGTCGGTTGCCAATGCTTTGCGGTATGCGCGCTTCCAGGGATACATCTCGAATGCAGGCTCAAGCCCGGCCTCCAGGAATATGAGTCGAACCAGCTCCGTGGCAAGGCCCTCTATTTCGCTGTCTATCTCATAGTGCAGCGGGGCAAGTGGTTCTGTAAACACCTGCAGCTTTTCAGCGTGACTGAAGGAACATCCCCCCAACATGAGAACAACAACCAGCACTGCCTGACTCTGTAGATTGCGACACCATTTCAGCACAAGCACCATATTCCGTCTCCCTTGAAAAATGACCGACGGGCTCATCCCCACTCTCCTGCCTACATCCTCATCATCCTCAACCTGCACCACTACCCGCCAGCTCTCCGACACAACCAACATTCTGTTTTTTCTTCTAACAGCTTACCCCCTGCTTTGCAATTCTTCATATTCGCGGGCAAGCTCCTTGGCTTCCTGGCTGTGACAGGAAGGGTTCTGCTCCGGGAC
>JAZBNU010000405.1:0-10128 GCA_036350815.1 Desulfopila sp. | reverse complement strand
TTCACCCGTTTGATTAAAGAGATTACCGTTGCTGCAAGAACAGGCGGGGGAGACCCCGATGGTAATCCGCGTCTGCGTGCGGCCATCGCCACAGCTAAAACGGAGAATATGCCCAAGGATAATATTGCCAGGGCAATTAAAAAAGGAACCGGTGAAATTGCTGGCGAGATATATGAGGAGATTCTTTATGAAGGCTATGGCCCTGGCGGTGTTGCGGTGCTGGTTGAATGCATGACCGATAACCGTAATCGTACTGTGGCCGATATACGCCATTTTTTTGCCAAGAGCAACGGCAACCTAGGAGAATCGGGCTGTGTTGCGTGGATGTTTGAGAAGAAAGGACTCATCCAGGTTGACAAAGAAAAATATTCTGAAGAAGAATTGATGGACCTTGCCCTTGAGGCAGGAGCTGATGACGTTCTTGAGGAAGACAGTGAGTTTCAGATTTTGACTGAACCCGAGGATTTCGATGCAGTCAGGGACGCGCTTGTGGAGAGCGAAGTCGACTTTACTGAGGCGTCTGTCACCATGATTCCCAAAAACACCATTGAAGTTACCGAGGAGAACCAGGCCAGGGCATTGCTCAAATTGCTTGAAAACCTTGAAGACCATGATGATGTGCAGAATGTCCATTCGAACTTTGACATAGATGAATCTTTGATGGAGCAGATATCCTGAGTAAACGGCTGAGATTTTTAGGAGACGCTGCTGAACGTGCCGGGGAAGAAAAGATATGGAAAGAATACTCGGCATAGACCCTGGTTCTCGGATAACGGGTTATGGCATTGTGGAATCGGATAGCGGCCGTCTGCGTTTTGTTGCCTGCGGGGTTGTAAAAACCACCCCCGGATATCCGTTTGCCGTAAGACTCAATGAGATTTTTGATGGGATAAATGAGGTCGTTCAGATCCACGGCCCTACCGTTGCAGCAATAGAAGAGGTCTTTCTCTCTTCCAATCCCGGAACTGCAATCAAGCTGGGACAGGCCCGGGGGGCTGCTGTTGTCGCCGCCATGCAGAATGGCTTAGCGGTCAGCGACTACAGTCCCCGCAAAATTAAACAGGCTGTTGCCGGTTACGGTCAGGCGGAAAAGCAGCAGGTGCAGCATATGGTTCGCATTCTTCTTGGATTGAAGGGAGCTCCAAGCAGTGATGCCGCCGATGCCCTGGCAGTGGCGATATGTCATGCCAATACCCTGCAGTTCTGATATCTGTATAGAAGTAAACAGGAAAATGTCTGTTGGAAGGCGATTACTATGATAGCAACACTTGCAGGAAAACTGCTTCTGCGCTACTCCGACAGAGCGGTGGTCGCGGTGGGCGGAGTAGGTTATGAAGTTTTTGTATCCACCGATGGTCTGGCGCGACTCGGCGACCTCGATTCTGATATCTTCCTCTATATTCACACCCACGTGCGGGAGGATGCTATCCTTCTCTACGGGTTTATTGAAGAAGAAGAAAAGGAGATGTTCCTGATTCTCCGGTCGGTCTCAGGAGTGGGGCCGAAGCTGGCGCTTGCTATTCTCTCGGGTATGAGAGTGGCTGAGCTGTGTCGTGCCATTGCTGCCAAAGATATTAAACTGCTCACCTCACTTCAGGGTGTGGGAAAGAAAACGGCGGAAAGGCTCTGTCTTGATCTTCAGGAGAAAGTTGGTCATCTGGCAGCGTCAACCGGCAGCCCTGAGGGAGGATATGCCGAGGTGTCTCAGAGTGCGGGGGCGGTGATGATGGATGTTCTTTCCGCGCTGGTCAATCTCGGCTATCCCGACCCGGTGGCACGGCAGGCAATGGTCGCGGTGAAAAAAAGAGTTGGGGCGGAAAGATTTGCAGAAATGTCACTTGAGGATGTGCTCAAGGAAAGTTTGCGGACATTGGCATGAATATAGAAGAAGAATTCAGCGGCGATGAAGACAGGCTCGTCAGTCCCGCGCCGAAAAAGCGAGAAACTGCCGGAGATAATGCTCTGCGCCCCAGGCTGCTGCAGGAGTATATCGGACAGGACCAGGTGCGACACAGTCTCGGTATTTTTATCGAAGCAGCCAGAGGAAGGAATGAACCTCTGGATCATGTGCTTTTCCATGGTTTTCCCGGGCTTGGCAAGACTACCCTGTCCTATATCATTGCCAATGAAATGGGGGCTGGCATAAAGGTAACCTCAGGTCCGGTGATTGAGAAACAGGGAGATCTGGCAGCTATTCTCACCAGTCTGCATGAGGGAGACGTGCTCTTTATTGATGAGATACACCGACTCAATCACGCTGTAGAAGAAATTCTTTATCCGGCCATGGAGGATTTTCAGCTTGATCTGATCATTGGCCAGGGTCCGGGAGCTCGTTCGGTTAAAATGGATCTGCCCCGCTTTACCCTTGTTGGGGCGACAACACGAACCGGTTTGTTGACTCCGCCTCTGCGCGATCGCTTTGGCGTAATTCTTCGTCTTGAATTCTATGCTCCGGAAGAGCTTGTCGCGATCGTACAGCGTTCCGCCGCCATTCTTGGCATGACTATTGATGAAGAAGGTGCGCTGGAACTCGGCAGGCGCTCACGGGGGACTCCCCGTATAGCCAATAGACTGCTTCGCCGGGTGCGCGATTTTGCCCAGGTTGGTAATCATGAAGTCATTTCCCGGGATGTCGCCGATGGAGCCTTGAACATGCTGGGCGTTGACCCTTTTGGTCTTGACGAGATGGATCGACGGATAATGCTGACTATTATCGATAAATTCAGTGGCGGGCCGATTGGGTTGGAGACCCTTGCCACAGTCGTATGTGAAGAAAAAAACACATTGGAAGATGTCTATGAGCCCTTTCTTATCCAGTCGGGTTTTCTCAACCGAACTCCGCGTGGACGCGTTGCTACGGCAAACGCTTACAGCCATTTTGGGCGGAAAATTACCAAGCGCCGGCAAAATCAGCCGACGCTGTTTGATGATGAGTGATGGTCCTGCACTATGTCCCTTTGCCTGAGAGACAGGAGGATGTATGCCACAACGTAAAACAGTAAAAGAAATAGCAACGATGAAGGCCGGCGGGCAGCGGATAACGATGCTGACAGCATATGATGCTGCCATGGCACGACTGTTTCATTCCTGTGGGGTTGATATCCTCCTGGTGGGTGATTCGCTGGGAATGGTCATGCTGGGCTACGACTCAACCGTACCGGTCACCATGGATGAAATGCTGCATCACTGTAAAGCCGTGCGGCGCGGTGCTCCCGGGGCTTTTATCGTGGGCGATATGCCCTTTGGGTCCTATCAGGTGGAGGTTGAGGAGGCGGTTCGCAATGGCATCAGATTCCTCAAACAAGGGGGCGTTGACGCTGTTAAACTCGAGGGTGGTCTGGAGGTATGCCCGATAGTTGCTGCTCTAGTCCGTGCCGGCGTTCCCGTGATGGGGCATATCGGCTTGACTCCGCAGACAGCCTCACAAATGGGCGGCTACAAAGTTCAGGGTAGAGACGAAGAGTCAGCCTTGAGACTTTTGCAGGAAGCACGGGCTCTTGAAGAAGCAGGGGCCTTTTCTCTCGTTCTGGAATGCATTCCGGACCAGTTGGCTCAGGTTCTTTCCGACTCGATTGCCATCGCTACTATTGGAATTGGGGCCGGGGCGGGCTGTGACGGCCAGGTCCTTGTTGGACATGATCTTCTCGGGATGTTTCCTAAATTTACCCCCAGCTTCGTGAAAAAATATGCCGACCTTGCCCCTCAGATCGAGGAAGCGGTCAAACAGTATATTGTTGAAGTGCAGGGTGGCACATTTCCTGATGAGGCACACAGTTTTATTGTCAACACCGATTATCGCGCCATATTGAAAAAACACGACGGTTGATTTCAGACGACCTCTACAATCCAGGAGCAGGAACAGTGGAGCAGATGCACTTTTTCGGCATTAAACCATAACCCTTCTCCTGATTCCTTTGCGGTTCCGCGACCAGTTTTCCCTGACTGACATTGATTGCCGAGCGTGCGGCGACGGAGCGCAGGGCATCTTACTCAACGATTCACCCTCATTTCAATCCGGGCTGAGAAGAAATTCGGGTAAGGTCTCGATGATACCTCTGGTGTTTCTTGGAATTGAGATCTGTCTTAGAAGAAACAATTTGCATTTTTTTCAAAAATCCTCCCACTTTCCACCACTAGTGCTGTTTCTTTTCTATCTATTTGTAAATATATTATAAAATAAAAATTCGTTTTGAGCCTGACACTATAGTTGCTGTGCCGTTTTGTTGGGGGCAGATGTGCCATAAATTTGACTTCAATACAATATGTTGTATGTAGAACAACTTTAAAATACTTTATATTGTTATATCGTCCAATCAAAAGCTGTGTCTATACTCTTGAAGTAACAGACTATTTTTTCTTGACAAGAAGATGGCTTCTGTTATACAAGTACTTGAGTGGGGATAAGTGGGTAAATGTGGATGATGGGGGGAGCGGTGCACAGCAAAAGCAGATTTCGCAGCAGGTCTGATCATACTCTTGATTCGAAGGGGAGGCTTATCTTTCCAAGTCGTTTCAGAGATGTGCTGCAGAAATTTGACTCGGATATTCTCATGATAACTATCTGGGGGAAGCATCTGCGAGCTTTTCCCATGGCAGAATGGGAATTGCTGGAAACCAAATTAATCGCTCAGGGTAAAGAGAAGCCTGAGCTTTCCAATGTCGTTCGTCTGATAGTCTCCAGTGTTACTGAGTGCACGCTAGACAAACAGGGTCGAATTCTCCTTCCTCCGACCTTGCGAAGTGAAATTAATCTACGCAAGGATGTGGTTCTCATGGGAATGCTGGACTGGGTTGAGATCTGGGATAAAGATTCCTGGGATGTCGAACACAAAGAGATTCAGGAAAACCCTGAAAATTTTCAAGAAAAACTGTCTCAGCTCGGCATGTTCTGATGATGGCTCATGTCTCCCAAATTCACACTCCGGTTCTTGCTGAAGAGGTCCTGATGTATCTCGATCCTGCACCGGGTGGACTGTATGTTGACGGTACACTTGGCCTTGCCGGACATACCGAAGCTATTCTTAAGGCGAGCGGGCCGGATGGCAGGGTAATTGGTTTTGAGTGGGACGAAGACGCGATTGTGTATGCCCGGCAGAGGCTCGAACCTTACGGCGAACGTATAACTATAGTTCGGAGAAATTTCGCTGAGCTGGCGAAAGGGCTTGGTGAGCTGGGAATAAGCATGATAGATGGTCTTCTTATCGATATCGGTCTTTCTTCTCTGCAGCTGGATCGTGGCGGGAGAGGATTCAGTTTTCAGCAGGATGAGCCGCTGGATATGCGGATGGACAATCGAAAAGAAGTGACGGCAGCACACTTGATAGCTCGCTGTACAGAAGAAGAATTGGCCGATATTTTTTTTTACTATGGCGAGGAAAAACAGGCGCGAAGGATTGCAGCAGAGATAGTGGAACAGCGCAAGAACCTTAAGATTGATACATCAAAAAAGCTGGCAAACGTAGTGGTCAAGGCGATACCGCGTCGCTTTCACCCGAAAAAAATACATGTGGCAACGCAAACATTTCAGGGTTTGCGAATAGCGGTGAACACAGAGCTTGAGAATCTTGCCAATATTATAGACACAGCCGGAATGTTTCTCAGGCCCGGCGCAAAGTTTTGCATCATCACCTTTCACAGCCTTGAAGACAGAATAGTAAAACAGAAATTCCGTGACCATGATCAGCTTGAAGTGCTTACAACAAAACCTGTCATCGCCTCTGAGAAGGAAGTGCGAGACAACCCCAGAGCACGTAGTGCGAAGCTGAGAGTAGCACAAAAAAAAGATTGATGAGGGAGGACTCAGTATGAGCATACACAGCACAACTGGAAATTATTTCCGCAGCGCAGCTCACCCAGGTATACGCCAAAAAGTGGCGAGACGCCGGGTTTTAGATCTGCCGGGAGGTGTTCTGCTTTGGAAAAGTGTTGGGAAGATACTGTTGTGGGGACTTCCACTGATTTTAGCAGGCAATCTCTGGTGTGCATCTGTAATAGATGCCAAGAGAATGCAGCATGCCGCATTGGAGCAATCGTTGTCCGTGCTCCAGAAGAGCAGGGACGAACTGGTTGTACAGGAGGAACGTCTCACTTCACCCGTTCGGGTTGAAATTGCTGCCGCGGCAAAGTTTTCTCTGTTTGTCCCGACTCCAGAGCAGATTCAACCAATGTGACGACAGGTATGGGTAAGCGCTCACGTCTGCGTCATGACAGCCGTGCAAAAGCTCGGCTACTGCTTCTGATGGTCCTTGCAGGGGGCACCCTGTTCTTGGGCCTTCATTTTTTTGAGGTAGAGGGTTTTGGGTTCAGGGGCAGATTTGTTGAAGAAAGTGGCGCGTCGGAACCATTATTCGATAGTCGTGGTACAATTTTTGATCGAAACTTTAAAGAACTTGCAGTAACCCTGCAGAAAGTGTCGGTCTATGCCAATGTTCGAGAGGTGAATAAAGAAAATGTCGCGGAGAAACTGGCTCCTGTTTTACACGCATCCTCTCAGGATTTGCAGCAGGTTATGAGCAGTGATTATTTTCAAGCGTGGCTTGCGAGAAATATCAGTCAGGAAGAAGAAGAAAGCATCGCTTCTCTTGGGCTGCCGGGTGTTTTTCTACACAAAGAAAGGGCTCGCTTTTACCCGGAAAAAGAGACAGCTGCACATGTGGTTGGTTTTGTCGGAAAAAGCATGGGTCTTGCCGGCGTTGAGCATACTTATAACACTTTATTAAGTAAGGACAGTACTGCTCTGCGTTACTCCGGGGCGCAGAAAGTAAATGAACAAATGTCAGCTGCCGGTCACGGCAGATATCTCGTCTTAAATCTTGATTTGAAAATCCAGAAAATTCTGGAAAAACTTGTGGGAGATCTAGGAGAAGGTACTGAAGGAGCACGACTTGCCGCACTTCTCATGGAATGTAGAACAGGGAAGATAATTGCTGAAGCCGGGTATCCGGCATTTGATCCAAATGATTTTCAGAACTACAGTCCTGCTGAGTTGGAAAATATATTGGCGCAAGACATTGTTGTTCCATATGAAATCAAGAGGTTTTTTTGGGATGCTTCTCTTCTTCAGTCGCATTTTGAAAGTGGAGAAAGTAGTACTCCGTGGAGTGTTAATTCAGCATCACGTAGCCTAGGCAGTCAACTTCGCCTGTGGGACCGTCTTGGTCTAAATGATTCGCTCGATGTTGATTTCATTCGACCGGATAGGGGAATTATGCAAACAGCAAACCACCAGGAAGTTGCCGTGCTTCCCAATTATTTTGACTCAGTTCCCGAAAGAGCCACGCCATTGCATATTGTTTCTGCTATAAACGGCCTTCTCATGGGAGGAAATTTACCAGAGCCTCATGTTATTGATCGTATTGCCGTTGGGGACGGGCAAGTTTTACAGTTGCAGAATAAGATGGGCAAACCCACTGTCGATCATGAGGTTGCTGGAGAAATCAACAGGCTGTTGACGGCACAACTGCATCGTGGCCCGCTGTCTTCCGGTTATCTGGAGGTGGATTCGTTGATGTATTCAGTAAATGATAAGGGGCGAGACTATGCTCATAACAGTATGTATATGTCTTTGATCCCAAAAGATAAGCCCGAGCTCATGCTCTTCGTTTTCGCACAAATTCCTCCCTTTTCTCCTGTGCCTGCGAAAACGAAGAGCAGTTTTATGATAGCGCAATCTGCCCATGAGGTGATGATTCCAATGGTTGCCATGGAAAAAGTGATGTCTAATCTTGCAGATATGATGACAGCGGAGGAGAAAATGCAAATGAATTTTGAATTAGAAAGGCAGGTTGGAAAGGGTGTTGTGCCGGCGATCTCAGCCCAGAATGATATCTATGGTACAATGCCGGACCTGAAGGGGCTCAGTTTGAGAAAAAGTTTACGCAGTCTTCAAGATCTTCAGCTGGAAATTCAAATTACCGGTACGGGTGTCGTTGTGGAGCAGAAGCCTGAAGCCGGTCAGCAGATTAAGCGGGGTGAACTCTGTCGGCTCATTCTCAAGCCGCATTGAGCTGCAGGTCCGGCATGTAATCCAAGAGTTGATCCTAATGACACCAATAAGAAGTCTTGATTATTTACTGGAGCAGGTTTCGTGCAAAACAATTTGCGGACCGGAACCGTCCGGCGTTTTGATTGAATCGCTGATAACCGATTCCAGAAAAGCAAGCAGGGGAGCTCTCTTCGTGGCGCTTCCCGGAGAAAAACAAGATGGACATGTATTTCTTGACAAGGCTGTCAAGGCTGGGTGTGTAGCCTTGGTCGTTGAAGAGGGAAAGTTTGCTCCAGAAACTTTTTCTGAAGAAGGTGTGACCGTAATTGTCGTTGACAATACTAGAGAAGCTTTAGGGCCAATAGCAGCTTCCTTTTTTGCCTATCCGGAAAAAGAATTACGATTTGTCGGGATTACGGGAACCAATGGCAAAACGACGATTACCTATCTGTTGGAAAAAATCCTGGATGATCTTGGATTTCGGGTTGGTGTCATCGGCACTGTTAACTATCGTTTTCGCGATCAAACCGGGGTGCGCCATGAGTACAGTGCACCTTTTACGACGCCTGAACCGGTACTTTTACAGAAGATGCTGCGGGAGATGGCGGACGCCGGTGTCGATACGGTCTTCATGGAAGTCAGTTCCCACGCTCTGGCACAAAACAGACTGGGACGTCTTAAGTTCGATTATGCTGTGTTTACCAACCTCTCTCATGATCATCTCGATTATCACAGTACCTTGGAGGAATACTTTCAGGCGAAAACGCGTCTTTTCCTCAATCATATGCAACCATCTGGCAAGGCGGTCATCACCTTCCAGGAAAGCGATGACCCGCAGAGAAACCGATGGCCTTCCGAGTTGGTCCTGCTTTTGCGAAAGCATGGTGTCGACTTTGTTACCACCGGCGCGCATCCGGAGAGTGTTGCAGCACCTTTGCTGGTCAACCTCGAAATTGATAAGACAATTCTAAAGATTCGAATGGGAGAAAACGAGGTTTCCGTTGTCTCACCCCTTGTTGGCCGTTTTAATGCTGATAATCTCATGACAACCTTGGGTGTTGCTCACCTTATGGGATGCAAAAGAGAGAGCGTTGTCTCCTCCCTTGCCACTGCAGGCGGAGCGCCGGGACGGCTCGAAAAAGTCGTTTTGAAAGAAAGTGAGACGCCAAGAGCCCTTGCCTTTGTTGACTATGCTCATACCCCTGATGCATTGTTGAATGTTCTGTCCACATTGAAAGGACTTCCTCACAATCGTCTCGTCTGCGTTTTCGGCTGCGGGGGTGACAGGGATAAAGGTAAACGCCCTGAAATGGGAAAGATAGCCGCGCGCTATGCTGATATTGTAATTGTTACTGATGACAACCCGCGCTCAGAAAAAAGTGAAGTTATTCTTGATCACATTATGAAAGGAGTGCGTTCAACCGGTATGGTCGAGCGGGCTGCAGAATGGCTTTATGAAAAACACCGGGGAAATGGTTGTGTGGTTATTGCCGACAGGCAGCGTGCAATTGCCATGGCGATTCAATGTGCTGGAGCAGATGATGTTGTCCTCATTGCTGGTAAAGGTCACGAAAAATATCAGCTGACCAATGCAGGAAAACGTCATTTTGATGATTGCCTGGAAGTGATGGAAGCGCAGTTATCATGGGACGTTACTGCCATTCGCGCGGCTTTGGGGCCTGATTCTACAAGCTTTGAGGGTAATTGCACTTTTTCCGGAATTACTACTGACAGCCGAAATATAGTAAAACGTCAGGTATTTGTTGCCTTGCAGGGAGAGTCCTTTGATGGTCACGATTATATTGAACCGGCACTGTCTCAAGGAGCTGCAGCACTCATTGTGGCGAAATCCTCTCAAGTAGAACACAGGGATGATCTTCCTGTGTTCAGGGTTGACGATACGTTGAAAGCCTTGGGTGATCTTGCCGCATATAGAAGACGCAGGCTGGGCCGCATATCTGCTCCTCTTGTTGCTGCCATCACCGGTTGTACAGGGAAAACGACCGTTAAGGAGATGACTGCAGCAATATTTTTTCAACAGTGGCCCGACACGCTCACCGAACCTAATGGGCGAGTGTTGAAAACACAGGGGAATTTCAATAATCTTGTCGGCCTTCCTCTTTCCCTTCTACCGTTGCAATTGA
>JAZBNU010000404.1:0-7479 GCA_036350815.1 Desulfopila sp. | reverse complement strand
GCAATACCATTCAGGTGTACGGGCTGTACTCTGTGTCGGCGGGGAGAAGTTCTTTTACTCTACTTTCGATGATACAGGGAAATATACAGGTTCTACCTGTAATACATCATGCGCTGCCGGAACAGGAAGTTTTCTTGACCAACAGGCATCCAGACTGAAAATGGCGGACATTGAGGAACTCAGTACTACTGCCTGTCGCAACAAGGGGCGATGCCCTCGGATTGCTTCACGCTGTGCAGTGTTTGCCAAGACGGATCTTATCCATGCGCAGCAGGAAGGCTATCAGTATGAGGAAATAAGTGATGGGCTCTGTGCCGGATTGGCGAAGAATATCGTTGATACTTTATTTACTGCGGGGGAGGTGCCGCCTGAAATCCTGTTCTGCGGGGGAGTTTCCAAAAATGCTGCTGTGGTTCGCCATATAGAAAGGCTGACCTCGGTACACCTGGAGATACCCTTTTACGGGCATCTTTATGGTGCAGCGGGTGCAGCCCTGTGCCTTCTTGCAGATATAGAGCAGGGAAAAGCTGCAATGATAGCGACTGCGGGAGTATTGAAGGCTCTGCCGAAAGAAAAAAAATATTACTATCCGCCGCTGCAGCTTACCCGGTCATCCTACCCTGATTTTGCCGGCTTAAGCAGGTATGCGTATAACAGCAGCAGCAATAATCCAGTAGAGGTGGATATTTATCTGGAACCCTCTGGTAGGGAACGTGTGTTCCTGGGGATTGATGTTGGCTCAACCAGCACTAAGGCCGTGTTGATCAATGAAAAACGGGAGGTTTTGGCTGGATTCTATACTCGCACCGCGGGGCGGCCCCTGCTGGCAGCCATGGAAATTTTTGCCGCTATTACAGATATGGAGAACACAAAAGCGGTCCATTTTGATGTGGTACAGTGTGCTGCCACCGGCTCGGGCCGCAAGTTCATCGGGAAAATCGTCGGTTCTGATATCATTCTTGATGAGATAACCGCACATGCGCGGGCGGCAACGGAGCTTAATCCCCGGGTCGATACTATTATTGAGATTGGTGGTCAGGATGCCAAGTTTACCTTATTGCGCAACGGCAGGGTCACATCTTCCACCATGAACAATGTCTGTGCAGCAGGAACCGGTTCCTTTATTGAAGAACAGGCTGCCCGACTCGGCTGTCCAATCGAGGAGTATGGTTCAAGAGCTGCCGGCGTCAGCGCGCCGATGGCCAGTGACCGGTGCACTGTATTCATGGAACGTGATATCAACCATTACCTCAGTGACGGTTTCAGCGTCAATGAAGTCTTGGCGGCAGCGCTTCATTCAGTTTGCGAAAACTATCTGATGAAGGTAGCAAGTGAGAAAAGTATAGGCTCAGTCATTTTCTTTCAAGGTGCAACAGCCAAGAACCGGTCACTGGTTGCCGCGTTTGAAAACCGCTTGCAGAAGCCTGTTCTGGTTTCAAAATACTGCCATCTTACCGGTGCTCTTGGGGCAGCACTGGTGGCGGCTGAGGAGAAAAGATCCGAGACAACTTTTGCCGGGTTTTCTCTTTGTGCAACGACTCTTTGTGTTACTTCGGAAGTCTGCGGCTATTGTAATAATTCCTGCAAAATTTCCGTTGCCCATACACCTGCCGGGAAGGTGGCATACGGTTTTCTTTGCGGCAGAGAATATGAGGATACCGGCTATGTTTCTAGAAAGAATGACGCTGTCGATTTGCTCAGCTTACGGAAAAAGCTCATATCACGGCCAAAAGCTGTGCCCAATCGGAGTGAGATGGTCATCGGACTCCCAGCTGCTGTGCATATGGTAGAAGATCTCCCTTTTTGGCAGAGCTTCTTTGCAGAACTCGGAGTGAAAACCGTTTCTTCTTCACTGCGGCAAAATTATGCGGCTGCCGGAAAGAAATTAAGTCAGTCTGAATTCTGTGCTCCTGTTACGGCAATGCATGGTCATGTAGACGCTCTTCTCGATCAGACAGATTATGTTTTTCTCCCGTACTATCTTGAGAAAAGAAGCAAAGAGGCACGAAGGCAATTCTGCTACTATACCCAGTTTTTGCCTGGAGTAATCAGTGCAGCTGGACAGGAGCAGGCAAAGAGAATTCTTTCCCCTGTAATTCAGTATCTGTACACTCCATTTCACACCAAAAGGCAGCTCTACCGAATGTTGAAAAAAATCATGGTGGATTCACCCGGTTTTCTGGAAGTGTCTAAAGCATTTGATTATGCAGTGGAAATGGATCGACTGTATCGTAACTCACTGAAAACTCTTTTTGCAAATGAGTCCGGTAAAAAAGACGACATTGAGGTACTCTTTTTGGGCAGACCCTATACGGTCCTCTCACCTTCCATGAATTGCGGTATACCGGAAATTTTTGCCGCTCTTGGTATTTCAGCGTATTTTCAGGATATGGTTACCTGCAGCGAAGAGGATATCTCCGGCATAGCTCCACTGTTGCGGGAGATACACTGGCAGCATGCTGCCGTGATTCTCAAGGCTGCAGAGATCAGTGCGAAAAAAGAAGGAATGTATCCGGTGTATATCACTTCCTTTAAATGCTCTCCAGATTCTTTTACCCTGGACTATTTCAAGTCGATCATGGAGGCAAACAAGAAGCCGTATCTGGTTTTGGAACTGGATGAACACGGTTCCAATGTGGGGTATGAAACACGTATCGAGGCAGCGGTCAGGTCTTTTCGTAATCATTTTCAGGAAGAGAAAGAAAGCAAAAGTCTACCAGCGATACTCCCTGATTACCGTCCTGTTAATCCTGATTTTGCGACCACTCTTAAAGATAAAGCCATTGTTCTGCCGAACTGGGACAGGATCACCTGCGCCTTTCTCGCGGCAACCCTGGAGCGTGAAGGCTACACGGCACATGTTATTGAGGAAACAGAAGATACTATCAGAAAAAGCCTGAAATACAACAGTGGTCAATGCATCCCGCTTAATGCTGTCGCTCAGGGGTTTATAGAAACCATCAAACTTCATGATCTCAATCCTTCCAAAACCGTTTTATGGCTTAATAAATCGACATTGGCCTGCAATATTAAAATGTATCCCCATCATATCAAGACGCTATTGAATAATCAGGGGTTTGGGGATGCCGGTGTGTATGTCGGTGATCTTACTTTGACGGATATCTCGCTCCGAGCGGCGATGAATGCGTATTTTTCATATATGTTCGGTGGGTTGCTCCGCCGGACAGCCTGTTCCATCAGACCTTATGAGATGGAAAAAGGCTCAACCGATCAGGTTTTAGAGAACAGTATAAAGATCCTTGCAGAGGGGTTTCGCGGCATGCGGGACAAGGAAGACGCTTTGCGGGAAGTTATAGAACGGTTTGCCCAAATTGCCATTCAGCGTCGGCAGTGCCCTAAGGTTGCTATCTTTGGTGATCTGTACAGTCGCGACAACAGAGTGATGAATCAAAACCTGATCAGGTTTATCGAAGACAACGGCGGCGAGGTTATTACTACGCCATATAGTGAATATGCCAAAATGATCGCTTCAGCATATTTCAGGAAATGGTTCAATGAAGGGAAATATTTTGAGGTTCTCTCCAACAGCGCAATCCTGGCCACCATGGTCCAGCTGGAAAAAAAATACAGTTTAATTTTCGACAGGATTCTGGGGACTTCCCTGCACAGCTATGATGACTCTCCCGCAGATATTCTCGCGCACTATAACATTTCCGTGGAGAACACCGGTGAGTCCATGGATAATATTCTTAAAATTCACTATATCAAGAAACATTATCCCGATGTGGCCCTTTTTGTCCAGGCCAGTCCGGCACTCTGTTGTGCGTCGCTGGTTACAGAGGCCATGAGGGCAAAGATTACCGAAAAGACAGGCGTCCCTGTTGTTTCAGTAGTTTATGACGGAACGGCTGGCGAGAAAAACACCGCCATTGTTCCATATTTGAAATACGGACAAACTGGGAAAGATATATCCAGCTACACCTTGAATTCCCCGGTCAGGTTCCGTAATTCTTTGGCCAGCTGAAGCAGTTCCTGGGCACTTTGCTGCATATGTCCGCTCTGTCCTGCGACCTCATTGGCATTGGTGCTGACCTTGTGAATATCCTGGGCCACCTCATCGGCTACTGCTGAGCTCTGACTGACGTTTTCGGTGACTTCCTGAATTCCCAGGGTGGCTTGCGATATGTTTTCAGCAATTTCCCTGGTTGCCTGATTCTGCTCTTCAACTGCATCGACTATTACTGTTACGATATCATTTACTTCATTGATGACAGAAGTGATCTGTTCAATTTGCCGGATCGTCTCTGACGTAGATGTCTGGATTCCGTTTATCTGGGTTTTGATTTCACCTGTGGCTGCGGCGGTTTGTTTCGCGAGCTCTTTGATCTCGTTGGCAACAACTGCAAACCCTTTTCCAGCTTCGCCCGCTCTGGCAGCTTCAATAGTCGCATTAAGGGCAAGAAGGTTGGTCTGGTCGCTGATTTCCGTTATAGTCTCAGTCACTTTATCTATTCGTGAAGCTGCTGCACCGAGTTCGTCAACTTTGGCTGAAGCACTGAGCGCTTCATGAACTGCGTTGGTGGTAATATTTTGGGCTGACTTGGTGTTTTTCGTGATTTCTGAGAAGGTTTGGGACATACCTTCCGTAGCGGTGGCGACCAGTGCGATATTGGTTGATGCCTCTTCGGTTGCAGCGGCAACGGAGCTCATGTTTGAGCTCATTTCTTCGGCGGCAGCGGCGACGGATATGGAGCGGCTGTTCATCTCATCGCTGTTGCTGGAGAGTTGAGAGGCACTGCTGCTGAGGTCCTGGGATCGCTCATCGAGTCTGTCGGCACCCTTGATTATGGCGATGATGACTGTGTGAAGCTGTTCTTTCATGTCCTGGAGAGCCCGGCTGATGGTGCCGAACTCGTCGTTTCCGGAAGCCTGGATGCGCCCGGTGAGGTCCTTGCCGGCGATTTTTTTGATTTCGTTGGAAGAGTATTGCAGCGGTTTGACAATGTTGCTGTTGAGGAGGAGCCAGGATAAAACACAACAGAAGGCCAGAATTACCATGGTCCAGAGAGCGATGGAAAAAATGGTGCTTTTGACCTGTTTATTCGTTGCTTCCATGGAGCTGATAATTTCGAAAGCACCATGGATTTCCCCAATCTTCCAGCCCTCCATGACACCGCCGGTCGGGTCGAGTTTTCCCGCCGGGGCTCCATGACAGAACATGCAGTCTTCGGTGAGTACTATTGGTTTGAAATATCTGATTTCGGTATTTGTAATGAGGATTTTTTCAGAGCTTCTCTCTCGTTTGAGTTCTTCCAGAACCTCCAGTTCCAGCGGCGTCGGTTCGTTGGCAGGATTACGTGGATTGACCTTGGGGGCACGGAACTGATAATTGGACTGCTGTGCATTGAGAGCTGCTGTTTTCATAGCTGTTACAACCGGGACCGCTTCTAAGATTTTCGATGGGTCCAGCTTGTCGAGGGGAACGATTACTCCCATCTGGAGCTTTTGTGCCATCTCCGTCCGAGTGGCTTCTGCCATCTGAACAATGGCCTTGCTTTTTTCAACCATGGCCTGTTCGGCATGAGAGCGGATATCCGCAGCGCGCTGCCAGGAAAAGATAACGGCAATAACAACAGGGCCTGCAAGTGCCAAGGTAAAGATCTTCCATTTTATTGAAATGTTACGCCATTGCATTCTTTTCTTTTGCCTCCGGAAAAAAATAGGAATGTGGTGTCCATGAGTTCACTTGAAAGCAAGTTGCAATTCCCGCACTTTCTTTACCACCTCACCTGCATTATGCGTTTGTGTACAATGTTAAAAAAAGCGTTTGCAGGATGTTCTTATAATTACCCCGTATTTCCAGAGTAATGTCAAACAGTTTTTTGGGCCGATGATCTTTTCACAGAGCCTTCTGCAGTCGCCTGATAAGAGCCTCTGGATTGTCGGAAATAGTGGTGTCGTGCAGATCTGCCGGAGACTCACTCTGGCCCGGATTCAGCGGTGAGAGTGTATCACTCTTCATGAGAGAGTCCCGTAATGCGGCCGGAGTGCTGAGAGATATTCCGTCGGCATTCAAATCATAAAGAAATTTTGTTGAAAATGTTACAAGATTCTCTGGAGGTATATGGCTTCCGTCGATGAAGATTGTCATTTTCAGGCTGTGACTGTCGTGTATCACCCTTTGCAGTGTCATCTCATCAAGAGTTTCTGGAGCGACCAGAGAGAGACCTTCAGCGTAACTTGAAACAACCCGTAAACCCAGGCGGGTAAAGAGCCACTCATAATTATAAACTTCCCAGCCATCCCGGAGTGTTCGCATCGTTTCTTTTCCTCCAGGATGGTCGATGCCCTGGATGAGCTTTACCTCAACGGGTAACCCCGGAAGGAGGTCGCTGTGTACCCTCTGCAGCTCATCAGGATCGTAGCATTTCAGGAAGACATTGCTCTCGGGGGACTCAGCTTGGGCTACAACGATGTCCAGTACGGCTTTACTTATATCTTTTTTTTCATTTGTGTAAAACCACGGATATTTAATAACAGGAAGAATATTGAACTGATGTGAAAGTAATTCTCCCAGTCTGGCAATGGTCTGCAGGGCGTCTGTGAATGCTACCGGGTGCATGGTGATATTTCCTTTCCCGGCCGGATCTTTGCGGAAAGACAGTTGCTCTATTTCAAAAAGGTCAAAGTCAAGGAGGTAAAAATTACCGTCGGGTCGACTGCGGTCGGGAAATACTTCAGCAACATTGGTTGCAGGATGGAGGAGGAGATCGTCAAAAACGACGATTTTATTGTCTCGTGTCAGTAGAAGAGGCAGTTCAATAAAATCAGGTCGTTCAAAACCTGCAAAAATAAGAGAGGGCAAGGCGTATGAGCTGCTGTCCTTTCCTTTAAATATAATGCGCTTAGAGGTGTCAGCCCACGAAGTATAGTCTAGCGTGAGGAGGAAGAAAGTGATGAGGAATATGCGGGGAATCATTTTTTTGTTTTCAATAATAAGTACCCTGGAAGGGTCGTATGTTCAAGTAAAGAAAAAGCTGTAGAGACAGCAGCAGTTTTTCTTCGCAAAGGATTGCCGTTTATGAAAAGGTCTCTGTTCTTCATCGGCAAACAGAAGTATACCTTTAGAAACAGATGAACAAAAGGATTATTCGCCAGGATTTTATGAAAGCCGGGTTACCCCCAACATTTCATGAAAAAGCAAGTTGCTGTCATGTTTATAATGAAAAATCAAATAATTAATGCAGATATTCTTTGGTTTGTGCTGGGTACAGTTTGTACGTATAAAAGCTGCCGGGATGCTAATCTCTTTTCCACCCTTCGGGCGTGCCTGCTGAGCCCATACTCTTCGTTATCAAGGGTTTGCGGTAGAGTATTACAGCTGCACCTTTGATGCCTCGATTATGAACTCAGTAAGCACGTGAAATATTGAGGTCAAAGTAATTCTCCAAAGTCGGCGATGGAAAAAAAATTCTCCGAATACCGCAGTGGCATTCTCGTGCTTGGTCTCGCGATATG
>JAZBNU010000403.1:0-7896 GCA_036350815.1 Desulfopila sp. | reverse complement strand
TTCGGTTACAGAAGAAGAAATCCCGGAGGAAAGATGATGATGAAGAAACTGGCGTCAGCGGCAACTTTTTTTGTTGTGCTGCTGAGTTGGACGATGGTCGTACAGGCGGAAGAAATTGGTTCGGTACGGACAAAATTCAAAGTGCTGGGGGCCAATGACAAGATTGTCGTTGAGGCTTTTGATGACCCTGACATTCCCGGAGCAACCTGCTATCTGAGCAGAGCCAAAACCGGCGGGATCAGCGGCACCATCGGCATTGCCGAGGATACTTCGGATGCCTCACTTGCCTGTCGGCAGGTCGGGCCTATTACCTTGCCGGAGAGAATCAGGCTTGGTGAGGATGACGGCGAGAGGGTTTTTCGCAAATCCACTTCTCTTCTTTTCAAGACTTTGCAGGTTGTCCGCTTTTATGATAAGAAGCGAAATACTTTGGTTTATTTGACGTATTCCAACAAAATCATAGACGGATCTCCAAAGAATGCGATTTCTGCCATTCCGATTATGCCATGGCAAGGCTCGTTAGAGCAGTAATTTATGGGTGCGGTCTGGTTGCACTATTTCATGAAATTTGTACAGGAACGGTATGGATACTGAACAGAATACTTGCAAGCGATGCGGTACCTGCTGCAGTAAGGGCGGTCCGGCATTGCACACGGCGGATTTAAGGCTTGTCAGGGAAGGTTTGCTGCCCCTTAGCAGGCTGATCACCATTCGCAAGGGCGAACTGGTCTTTAAACCTCATGAAGATGCTCCGCAGTTGGCCCTTTGTGAATTGGTTAAAATCAGTGGAACAGGAAAAGAATGGCAGTGTTTCTACTTTGATGATGAGACGAAAGGCTGCATGATGTACCAGGATAGACCTTTGTCCTGTCGTGAACTGCAGTGCTGGGATACCGGGGCGGTGGAAGACCTAGTTGAGAAAGACACGCTGGACCGGTTCGATATTGTGTCGGAAAATGAACCCATCTATTCTTTGATTCGAGAGCATGAGTCCAGATGTCCATGCCCTGATATGGAAGCCTTATTGAAAGCACTGCTGGAGAAAAATCTTCCCCCGCTGGAGCCTCTGGAGGAGTTGACCAACGAGGATATTCGTCTCCGTCGGAAAGCGGTACAGGAAATAGATATCACCCTGGCCGAGGAACTTTTCTATTTCGGCAGGCCGATCTTTCAGCTTTTGCAGCAGCTCGGGGTTAAGGTACGCGAAGAAAATGGAATGCTGAAACTGCGCTGGCCGGCTTGAGCCGGAGTGCCGCCGCAAGTTAGGGATATATTACGGGGGGAGTAGTTGATTGTAGCATCTGATTACCCCTTACAATTACGATGCTGAGTTTCAGGGGTAATCAGGTTGCAGTATTGATGGGAGCTGATTTTGGCCAGGCTGATGGAATATGGTGGGGATGTGGGTTGGGGTGGAGTGAAACGTAAGCCCAACAATGTTGGGTTGGCGGGATTCTGTGTTGTCTGGAATCCCATCCAGGTTCACTTACGAAGTGCCGCCAAAGTAAGGTACATAATTTTCCGGGTACCTTGCTTTGCGCTTTGGATCCACGTCAACCTCGGTTTGCTCGATATGGCCCGCTCTCCTGCGTCGCTTGTGCGATATGCATACTCCATAAAGTGCAAATCTCAGGTCTCCTCGATTACCAGTCAGCTCAACTCATGAGATATCCGGACTGGCAAGCTGCCTCGAGCCATGAAAGAGGCAGGCTGGAGAAAAATGTTCTTGTATATGGAGTTTTACCATGTGACTCGCTGGAGCTCTTCTCCTCTTGTTGAGACGGTGATCTGCTCAACAGGTACTTTTTTCCCTGCTTTTTCAAAAGCTTTTTTTACTATGACATTCATCGAAGAACAGCACGGCACCTCAACAATGAGGATGGTTATTGAGTTCAGCCCTGCCGTTGTAATGATCTCGGCGAACTTTTCGATATAGCTTTCGGCATCGTCAAATTTCGGGCATCCCATCATAACAACCTTGTTCTGCAGGTATTTTTCCTGAAAACCTGGTACGGCCACTGCGGTACAATCTGCCGCAATGAGAACATCGGCATTTTTCAGAAACGGTGCTGTTGGCGGGATGAGTCGTATCTGGATAGGCCAGTGGCTTAAGGCTGAAGCTGCATTTGTCTGTACTACAGGGATATTGGCTGATTGACAGGCGGACTGTGGAGCAAAAGTCTGCAGTCTCGAAGAAGGACAACCGCCACCCATGGGAGGCGTCTTGGGAGCAGTGTGTTGTTCTTTTTCTTTTGAGGCAAGATATTTTTCCACAGCATCTTCGTCGAATTCGTCTGCTTCCCGTTCAATAATTTTTAAAGCACCACGGGGACAGGCTCCCAGACAGGCTCCAAGGCCGTCGCACAATTTGTCCTCTACCAGTTTGGCTTTACCGTCTACGATCACCAGAGAGCGCTCAGCGCAATCAGGTACACAGAGTCCACAGCCGTCACAGAGTTCTTCATCTATCTGAATTATTTTTCGTACGTTTTTCATGTGTTCCTCTCACGAAATGATTATCTGGATCATGTTGTTAGTAATAATTACTCTTTGCTATGATTCCAATATAACATGATGAGAAAGGAAGTATTTGACATGGGTCAAGACTCAGAACATTACCATCATTTTTTTAGTGGATTGATGGAAAATCTGGGTTGCTATTCGATGTATTTGGGATATTCCTGGTTGAAGATGTGGGTTGATTCTGCTGAGGATGCAGGTTGGTGTGGAGTGAAACGTAAGCCCAACAATGATGGTTTTTTTTGTCAGTATGAGTTTTGGTCTTGGTCTGGTGGGTAGAGGGCGTGAGAGATTAATGAAAAAAGGCAGGATACACTCTTTCTTGTATCCTGCCAGGAGGGAGGGGAGGTTGATGTTCAGCCTGTTATGACCTTGATGCTATCATGCGGCGAGTATTGTCTCAAGATCTTCCGCCGGAGTTGCGCTGATGGGTTTGATAGCAAAGTTCTCTACAAGTACGTTGAGGACATTAGGCGTGATAAATGCCGGCAGGGAGGGTCCGAGACGGATATCCTTAATGCCCAGGTGCAGGAGTGTCAAAAGAATGACCACTGCCTTCTGCTCGTACCAGGAAAGAATCATGGAAAGCGGCAGATCGTTCACATCGCATTCAAAGGCACCGGCAAGAGCGACGGCTATCTGGATTGCTGAGTAGGCATCGTTGCACTGTCCTACATCGAGCAGACGTGGGATCCCACCGATATCGCCAAGCTTCTTGTCGAAGAAGCGGAATTTACCACAGGCCAGAGTGAGGACCATGCAGTCCTGGGGAACCTGCTCGACAAACTCGGTGTAGTAGTTTCGTCCTGGTTTGGCGCCGTCACAGCCGCCTACCAGGAAGAAATGCCTGATAGCCTTGGATTTTACGGCATCGATTACTTTGTCGGCAACGCCGAGAACAGTGTTTCTGGCAAAGCCGGTCAGGACGCTGCCCTTGTCTGTATCTTCCGGAAAACCGGGGAGTTCAAGCGCACGTTTAATGACAGGGCTGAAGTCCTTGTCGTCACCGATATGGACCAGTCCTGGCCAACCGACCAGGCCAGTGGTGAAGACGTTGGCGGCGTAGGAATCTCGAGGTTTCTGAATACAATTGGTGGTAAAAAGAATTGCGCCGGGAAACTCGACAAATTCTTTATGCTGGTTTTGCCAGGCGGTACCGAAGTGGCCATAGAAATGGTCGTATTTTTTCAGTTCGGGATAGGCGTGGCATGGCAGCATTTCGCCATGGGTATAGATGTTGATACCTTTTCCCTCGGTCTGCTTCAGGAGAAGCTCAAGGTCGCGCAGATCATGGCCTGAAACAAGAATTGCCTTACCTGCTTTGGCACCTAGAGGTACTTCGGTGGGTGTGGGATGGCCATAGGTTCCGGTATTGCCGGCATCGAGAAGTTCCATGGCTTTGAGATTGACTTCGCCGCATTTGAGGGTGAGTCCGACGAGGTCGCCAAGGGCCAGGTCTTTTCTTGTGAGAGTTGCCATAGCCTCATGAATAAAGGCATAAACGGTGTCATCCTGCTGTCCGAGAATGGCGGCATGGTCTGTGTATGCAGCAAGACCGCGGAGACCATAGAGGGTAATCTGCTTGAGCGAGCGGAGGTCTTCGTTGACGTCGAGGCTGTTGATGAAGTCCAGATCTTCGCCCTGTTTCTCCAGGCCGTTGAGATCGGCTGCCGGTGTAAAGGTCGCGGCTGGGGACTCAAAGGAGACATTTCCTCCGGCTGCCTGCACCTTTTCCTTCAAGCTGTCACGCAGTTCTACCGTTCTATTGATCCAGGTCTGGAACCGTGCCGGATCAAAGTCGACATTCGTCAAACAGGCAAAGATTGCTTCTGCAGTAAATCTGTCGATGCTATTGTCCACTACTCCGACTTTACGGCCTTCGTTGGCTACCAGGCAGAGTCCCTGCAGAGCGTAGGTGAGTAGATCCTGGATGACAGCGACATCGGGCTGTTTGCCGCATACACCAATTTTGTCGCATCCTGTTCCCTTCGCGGTTTGTTCACATTGATTGCAAAACATAATTTTCCTCCTTGGAATGTTGCCCAAAAAGCCGGGCTGTGTAATTTTCGAATAGTGTTGATTGCCAGTGAAATTTCTTTCCATGCTGCAAAGTATGGTTCACTGTATTCTGAATGATGGGGAAAAACTTTGATGTAGGTCAAGAGATCTTCTTTTGTTGTATCTTTTTTGAAGATGATTGTGAAATTGTTTTTGGGAAAAGTCAGGAAATGAATGCCTGCGGCACTGTTTTTAATGATAGCGTGTTTTTTTTGTGGGGAGTTGGTTGGTTACGGTGTTGATGAGGGGTGCCTGGTGGCTGGATTATACCGCTGTGGCGTTGATAAGGAGGAGGGTGGTTTCCGTGGCTGTAAAGGTGGTACCGGTGAAGCTGCCATAGCAGGAGGCGGCGGTAGAATCGGGAGAGGCTGTCAGAGAAAAGCCGGCATTTTCGAGAGATTTCTGCCATTGCCTGAGTTGGGGGGCGTAGAGAAGAAGGGTGTGGCTGAGATCCCGTTTTGGTTCTGAGGAGAAAGAGTGCGGCCTGACCCGGTAGCGTTCTTCCAGGCGAAGAGTCTGCGTTTCCAGATGGTAGCTTTTCAGCGTTTCTTTGACGATAACATCGCCATTAGGTGTGTTGAGGATGGCGAATTGGAATGATTTTTTCCCTCCACTCTGCATGAGCCTGTCGTCGGGATGATAGAGATGGAGCAGGAGAATGCCGCCGCGGCGAAGATGCTGCCGGCAGAGATGGAGGCAGTGCTCCACCGCAGTGCTGTCGCCTAAAAGGTTGAGCGTGTTATAGGGGATGATGATCACATCGAAAGGAGATGGAAAGGAAATTTTCGTCATGTCCATATGATGGTAGGTGATTCCGGTATGAGGGAACTGTGCCGCTTTGTGAAGCATTTCTGCCGAAATATCGACACCATGAACCTCCCGGCAGTATGGAGCTATACGACGGGAGAGACGGCCGCTGCCGCAGCCAAGCTCAAGAACAATATCGTTTTTTTTAAGCCGTGAGGAATAAAAACAGACGTCATCCGTGAAATCATCCATTTCCAGGGAATAAAAATCGCAATAGTCCCTTTCGCTCAGTGGAGAAAAAACGAGACGCGGTTCGTCGCTGTATTCCATCTTTTATGCTTGAACCAATGAAACCCGGTCCGGTGTTTCAGAGTAGCCGTCGAGCTGGATAGCCCAGTAGTGTCCTGGTGTTTCCCGGATGTGCCGGCGCGTCTCTTCAGGGAGGCGATGACTGCTGTCGGTAAGGTTGTAAAATGCTGAATCTATTCCGATAAAGCCATCGAGAAAATGGGTGATTATGTGGAGCAGCTTACTGGGATAACCGCATTCGACGGTGTGCAGATCCTTGATGGAATGGAAACCGGTCTTTTCGAATTCGGCGATAAACTTATGCAGGGTGGCAGAGTTGGTTTCGAGGCCATTTTCTATGGCATGATGGAAGGCGCTTTCTTCTCCTGAACAGCATTCATCCCGTTTGATCTCAATGCGGTCATAGCGGACCAGAGGGGTATTGTCAAAAAAATCCTCGACCTGGTCACAGGCACTTTCCAGATCGGGGGCCGAGACGAGAATCAGGTGTTGTGAAATAGGATCCATGAGTCAGTTTTCTCCGGCAGGATAACAAAAGAGCCGGCAGACCTGATAGGCGATGTCTGCCGGCAGTGAAAAGGCTGGCTTATTCGGTGCTGTTCAGCTTTTTGCCGACTGCTCTGCCCAGCTCGACACATTTTTGCAGGTCTTCTTCCTGGGGGACGTATTTCACCCTGAAGCCGGGGTCGATGATGTCGAAATTCATCTCTTCCATTGCCTGGTTGAGCAATTTGACCGACTCTCCCGACCAGCCATAAGAGCCAAAAGCGGCCCCGATCTTGTTGGCGGGGCGCAATCCTCTCATATACATGAGAAAACCGGCCATACGGGGCAGAAGACCGTTGTTGAGGGTCGGGCATCCAAGGACGATGGCGCTGGCGTTGAGGACTTCGCGCATAACATCGCTGCGGTGGTTGTAGCGGAGATTGAGCAGCCTGACGGATATTTTTTCATCCTGCAGGCCGGCGGCGACCTCTTTGGCCATTTTTTCGGTGGAGTTCCACATGGTGTCGTAGATAACCAAGGCGTTGCCGTCACCCTGATTGTTGCTCCATTTGTCGTAGGATTCCAGTGCCAGTCCTGGATTGGAACGCCAGATAACGCCATGGTCCGGTACAATCATATTTATCTCCAGGCCGCTTTCCTTGACGGTCTGGAGGAGTTTTTTTACCTTCGGTGAATAGAGGGTGAGGATATTGGCGTAGTATTTCGTCAATTCTTCCATTAATATGGCCTGATCCACCTCGTCGTCAAAACGTTCACTTGTGGCGAGATGCTGGCCAAAGGCGTCACTGGAGAAAAGAATTTTGTCCTCTTTCAGATAGGTAAACATCGAATCCGGCCAGTGCAGCATTCGGGTTTCCATAAAAGAGAGCGTTTTTTTGCCAATGGAGATGTCTTCTCCCGGTACGGCGATTTCGTAGGGCCAGTCAGGTTGATGAAAGTGCTCGAGAAGAGCTTTGTGCCCCATCTTGGAGCAGATGATCTTTTCTGGTTTGATAAGCTCCACCATCTCGGGAAGGGATCCGGAGTGGTCCATTTCAACATGGTTCACAACGATATAGTCGATCTTGCGGGGATCGACTACTTCCTTGATTCTCGCTAGAAAATCTGCCTTGAGAGAGCTCTTGACGTTGTCGATAAGGGTGATTTTCTCATCAATGATCAGGAAGGCGTTGTAAGTGGTGCCGCGATTGGTTGAGTACCCGTGAAAATCACGGACATTCCAGTCGATAGCGCCTACCCAGTAAACATTTTCTGTGATCTTTACTGAATTCAAGGGTATATCCTCCAAAAAGTTAAAGAATTTTCACGCAGCATCCCCCAGAGGGACAGGCGAATTATGATAGTGTTGTTAAAAACGTTACGATCAGTTGTGGCATTTCTGATCCGCAGACAAATACCAATGCATATGGTAATATCTAACAGCGGAGCGGGCAATTTATTTCTGCAATATCTAGTTAAACCATTAATAGGAATGAATATTATTTGCAAAGATGGCCAATGTCAAGTATTCTCAGAAGAATATATGCAAAATTTGTTCTGGGGCCCGTTATGATCAAAAAACATCCCCTCGTCGATATCGGCAGGTGCACCCTCTGTGGAGGATGTATGGAAGTTGCCCCTCATATCTTTCGTGTCAACAAAGATCTGGGATATGTTGAGGTGATTGAACTGGACCTCTATCCTGAAGAGGATGTGGAAGAGGCCATTAAAATCTGCCCGGAGGACTGTATTGCGTGGGAGACCTGACCCGGATTA
>JAZBNU010000402.1:0-6303 GCA_036350815.1 Desulfopila sp. | reverse complement strand
CCTTCACTATTTGTGGTACATGCTCGAGCCCATTGCCGTCAGGCATATGGATATCAAGAAGCACAACATCCCAGGCATCATTTTCCGCTGTTGTTACGCCTTCTTTTAGCGTTTGAAAGGCTTGCGCTTCATACCCCAGGCGACGCAGCTTTTCCGTCAACAGAGAACAAATAACCGGATCATCATCAATTACAAGTATTCGAGCTGTCATCAATCTTTAAACTGTTCCTTAACCTGAAGGATTTTTTCTGAATTCTCAAAAAACAGATCCACGTACAATGGGTCAAAATGCGCACCTCTCTCTTTTCTCAGAATCGCAAAGGCATCCTGCGTACTCATTGCCGGTTTATACACTCTTTTTGACGTCAATGCGTCAAAAACATCGCAAACCGCACTTAACCTGCCAATTGCAGGTATTTCACTGCCTTTAAGGCCGCGAGGATATCCGGAGCCATCGTATTTTTCATGATGGGTCAATGCGATTTCGGCGCCCATATTCAGTATTTCCGACTTTGAATCTTTCAGAATTCTATAGCCGATTTCAGGATGCTTCTGGATTTCTCTGAACTCCTCGTCCGTTAACTTCCCTTTCTTTAAAAGAATCGTGTCGGATATTCCTATCTTGCCAACGTCATGCAATTGCGCCGCAATTTTTATGTTTTTACAGATTTCTTCTTCAAGCCCGCCGCTTCGAGCTAGAATCTCACAGAAATTTCCCATACGAATTGTGTGCTGGGCTGTCTCATTATCTCGAAATTCCGCTGCTCTTGCCAGTTTGTGAATCGTCTCTGCCCTGGAGAGTTTCAGCTCCTCTGTACGAGCCGATACCAGAGCCTCCAGTTTCTCACTGTGAGCTCTGTTCTCTATCTCGAGCTTGCGGCGCCGCAGAGCATTGGTTACATTAATTGTCAACTCATTCCTGTTGAAAGGTTTGGTTATATATCCGTAGGCGCCCATATACAAGCTCTCGATTGCCACATTTCGATCATCAACCGCGGTAGCCATGATGACAGCCAGATCAGGGTAATTTTTTCGTACCTCCTTGAGAAGATCAAGCCCTGTCTTGCCGGGCATATTGATATCACTGATCAGCAGGGCAAATTCTTCTTGATTCAAAACTTGCAGTGCCTCCTCTGCGGAGCCTGCCTTTCTGTAGTCATAGCCGTCTCGTTCCAGGAAACGTACGATAAGCCCTCTCATTGCCTCATCGTCGTCAACAACCAGTAACCTTTCACATTTCTCGTCCATACGCAACCCTATATAGTCTCTTTCCTTGCTGTTCACCAGAAATCACAAACCTGTATTCAAAAAGACATTACGTGTAATTACCTGTGGGCGTGAGTGAACTTACCCTATATACAAGCAGAACATTCACGGACAAAGCGTGAAATCCTGATTCAAAAAAAACGCCGCCAAGGAAAATCTCCTATAGTCATACCACTTTTATAAAAAAAATATCAAAAACTGAAGACAATTAAAAATATTTGCTTCCCACGCAGAATGGTCCGGACAAATGTGTGCGAGCGCTGTAGTCTGAAACATGAAAACAGGCATATTTAATGCAAGAGAAACTCAGTTTTCAAACTTGCTGTGACAGATGTACAATTTTCAAGGTGTGAATGGGCTAGACTGAATACTAAGCAAAAGAGAAAGTGCTATAAACCATTTTTTTCAAAGGAATACCATGGCTGAACTGGCCACACTACTCGTCGTCGATGATGAAGAGGCACTCTTGTCACTCTGCTCTAGAAGGCTGCAGAAACTCAACTATACGGTTTATGCGGCCGGCTCTGGAAAAGAGGCTCTAGCCATCCTCAAAGAGCGTAAAATTGACCTTCTCATTACCGATTTCCACATGCCAGGAATGGATGGATGCGAAACAATACACAACGCGAAAGAAATCGACGAATTTATTCAATGTATCGTTATAACTGGGTTTAGCGATCTAAAAACAGCTATTCATGTGATGGGTGCCGGCGCGTTCGATTATCTTCAGAAACCCATCGATTTCATTGAGCTTGATGTAGCTATAAAAAAGGGCCTCGAGAAACGAAAATTAATCCGTGACAACGCCAACAAGCAGATGCAATTGGATGAGTATCGTACTCAGCTGGAAAAACTTGTCCAAGAGCGCACCCTTGCCCTGACCGCTGCAAACAAGCAACTGCAAAAGGAAATTGAAGAACGAAAAATCCTGGAACACTCTCTTCGCGAAGCTAAGCGCATAGCTGATGAAGCCAATAAGGCCAAAAGCGAATTTCTTGCCAATATGAGTCATGAAATTCGTACTCCGATGACCAGTGCTATCGGCCTGCTCAACCTTGTGCTTGAATCAGATCTCCAGCCAAAGCAAAAAGCATATCTGGAAATGGCGCGAATCTCCAGTATGGTCATGCACAATCTTTTGAATGACATCCTCGACTTTTCTAAAATTGAGGCGGGCAGACTCAACCTCGAGTCCATTTCCTTCAGCCCTGCCGCAATTATTGAGTCCGTCATAGACCTGCAACACTTGCAGGCGGAAGAAAAATCGATTCGCATCTTCTGGCCGGGTGGAGAATATCTCCCCGAAACAGTAAAAGGAGATCCCAATGGTTTACGGCAAATACTTTTAAACCTTGTTGCCAATGCTGTTAAATATACCCATTACGGCGATATTACAATCAATTGTACTCAAGTTGATGACCATAATTCTTCAGGGCACAATCATGTCAGTCTCCATTTTTCTGTTCAAGATACCGGTATCGGGATTGAGAAAGAAAAAATTTCCATGATTTTTGAGGCGTTTACTCAAGTTGACAGTTCTACCACCCGTAAATTCGGAGGCGTCGGTTTAGGTCTTAATATCTGCAGCAAACTTGTCTCTTTGATGGGTGGCCGTATCTGGGTTGAGAGTGAACCTGGCAGAGGCAGTACTTTCCATTTCATTTGCCGGTTTGAAAAAGTATCCGCTACAAAGAAACGCTTATCCAGGCTGTCTCCCGCTGCTTTGCCAAAAGAACAGCAACAGAAACCGGATAGTCCGTCGATTCTGGTTGTGGAAGACGATCAAACCAACCAATGGCTTATTCAAGAAATTCTTGAACAGCAAGGATACACTGTCGTCAATGCTTCTAACGGTGAAAGCGCCCTGAAGAAACTGCAGAAGACTAACTTCGACATGGTTCTGCTTGATCTCCAATTACCGAAGTTGTCAGGATATGAGGTTGTTCGACAGTTGAGAGATCTGGAAAAATTAGATGGCATGCAGGTTCATCAACGGCTTCCGGTTATAGCGTTAACAGGATTTGCCGGAGAAGAAGAAAGACAGAGATGTCTTGACGCAGGAATGGATGGTTTTATTGCAAAACCTTTCGTCCTCGCTCATCTTCAGGCCAAAATTGAGAATATTCTGAAAAAGAGGCCGAGAAAAAAGGAAAAATCACACGACAGAACGGATCTTGCCCTGCACCAATTGCCTCTTGAAGACACTGTCTTCGACGAAAATGAAGCCCTCAAAAGAGCGTCCGGGAACCGCGAACTAGTAGAAAAACGTGTAGCACTATTTCTGCAAAAAGCTCCATTAATCCTCGAAATGCTCGAGAACACAGGGCTTAACCTCGACAATGAACTGCTCGTGGAACGAAAGATTCAAAATTTAAAAGATATGGCCATGGAAATCGGTGCGGTCAATTTTGCCGATGAACTCTTCTCCCTGCTCATGTGGATCCGAAAAAAAGAGTATCACGAGGAAAATGTAATCGACACTGATAACTTGAAAATTGAATTTGAATTGTTTCGCAACACACAGACTATGCATGCAAAGAACCGATAAACTGGAGGTAAAAAATGACAGACGAAAAAATAGCAACCTTGAAAATTCTCGCTGTAGAAGATGACTTCATGGTACGGCAGGTTCTACGTGATATTCTAGAAATTTACGGAACTGTCGATATCGCGGTCAATGGCGAAGAAGCGCTGCAGGCCTTTCGCGTCGCCTGGCGAAAGAAAACACCTTATGATCTCATCTGCATGGACATCATGATGCCGGTGATGGACGGCAACCAGGCGCTGGAGAAAATCCGGGAAGTTGAAAAGGCCATGGGGATTCATGGGCGGGAGGAAGTAAAAGTCATAATGATTACCGCCCTGGATGATGCCAAGACGGTGGTAAAAGCCTACGCCAAAGGAGGCGCGACTTCATACATTGTCAAACCCATAGAAAAAGAACGCCTTATCAACGAAATACGAGAGATAGGGCTTATGGGATGAAATCTCAAGGCAGAGGGAAGCGTTTTTTGTTCCTCTGTAGTTGGGCAGTCTCCCCTGATGGAGCGCTTCGCAATGATCTACTGCTTCCTCAAAGTATCAAGAGAGGTGCGGTCTGTCTGGAAGAGATCAATTACCTGGAGAAGTTTATCGGCAATCTGCTGCAGCGCCAAAGATGATTTTGCTGTAGGAGTATATTCCGTTACGGGAAGATACGAATGCACCGCATCAGTTACACATGTATCTGCTGGGATTTCTCCCAGTTCCGGGAGATAGATGCCAAGATAGCGAGCTGTCAGTTTCTTCAGCTTGAAGATATTCAGCTTTGATCCCGGAACGACCCTGTTGACGACAAGCATCGGGTGAAATGAAGCCAGTGCCTTCTCAATTTTCAGTCTGGCTCCCTCCTGGACCTGCTCTGCCAGGTCGAGAACCTCGGCTATTGATTCAAAATCCTGCTGCTGCAGCTGTTTACTCACTTCGCTATGAGAGAGAAAGCTGTTGAGTGCTTTACGTATCGTGGCAAGCTGGATAAATTTATAGAAATCCATTATGGAAGTTGGTTCAGCCATGGTCACACAAATCTGCAGATCGGAGAACATGAAAAAATCGAGACCGTGATAGCCTGTTCCTGCACCAATATCAATGAGGACGATATCGGTATCTATTTTCGATATTGACCGCAGAAGTCTGAGCTTTTCCTGAAAAGTCATATTTGCGGTACGCAATGTCTCTCCAGATCCAGGAAGAAGCTGCAGGCCATAGAATCCTTCAAAGGTATGGATGGCCTCATCGATACTGTTGACCTTGCGCGTTATAAAGTCTGTAATTGTATATTTCGGCTGGAAAAGTCCAAAAAGAATATGTGCGTTAGCACCACCAACATCAAGGTCGACAACACAGACTCTCTTGCCGCTTTTGGCTAACAATAGTGCTATATTGGAAAGAAAAGTACTTTTACCGGTACCACCCTTTCCGGAACCTACTGATATGGTTAACGCCATAGTTCAAACCTGCTGGAGTACGCTGAAAATGTAGCAAAGGCTTTGTTTTTGGTCCAATAGTTCCAAAAAATGTTGGACTGTATCCCCAAAGCCCGGAAACCTTTTTTTCTATACCTGTTTTCTGCTTTATTCAAGAACATTGCGGATTAAAACGGCAATGTCATGTTTCGCCAAAGGCTTTAGGGCAAAACCTTTAATACCTGCAGCTAGAGCCTTCTCCTTCGTCACCTGGCTGCTGTAACCGGTACAGAGAATAATGGGAAAGTCGGGTCGGATCTGCAAAACTTTTCCCGCCAGCTCAAACCCCGTCATCTCTGGCATGGTTTGATCGGTGATCAGCACGTCGAACGCGTCAGGCTGCTCTTCAAAAAGAGAGTATGCTTCCTGGCTGCCGGTTTGGACCGTGACCCTGTATCCAAGCCTCTCCAGCATGGTTCTGCCCATTTCGGCCAGCAGATCCTCATCATCAACAAAGAGGATATGTTCAATACCTTGGGGAGTTGATTCAACCTCGTTTGGATCCGGCATATACTCCTCGCTCCAGACCGGTAAATAGACCTGGAAGGAAGTGCCTGTCCCCGGCTGACTGTCAACATAAACGTATCCTCCACAGCCTGTAACTATGCCGTGAATGATGGCTAATCCCATCCCTGTCCCTTTGCCGGTTTCCTTTGTGGTGAAATAGGGATCAAATATCTTCTCTAATATCTCCGGGCTGATGCCCGTACCGGTATCGGCAACTGTCAGCTTTACATAGTTTCCCGCTTCCATCGAATGAAAATCAGACAACTCCGTTTCGGTAAGAGATACTTTTTGTAAAGCAATAGAAAGAACTCCTCCTTTATCTTCCATTGCATGAAAAGCATTGGTGCACAAATTGAGTAGAATCTGCTGTATCTGAGTCGGATCCGCATTGATGAGCCCACAGTCTCTTTGGAGATTCTGCTCTATTGCTATAGTGGTCGGGATCGATGAGCGTAGCATTTTGATTGCCTCTTTGACCAGAATCACCGGCTGGAGAGGTATTTTGTTTGCTTCCGTCTGTCTGCTG
>JAZBNU010000401.1:0-3671 GCA_036350815.1 Desulfopila sp. | reverse complement strand
GCCAGAAGGACATCGGACGCCTTGATGATCGCGGACATTTCTTTACCGACCACAAGACCCATGCGCTTCACGCTTGATGAAGTGATGATCGATGTAACCGTGCTCCCTCCCGGGAGCGCGATGGTGATTTCGTCATTGACCGCACCAGGCACTATATTTTCAATTAAACCTGTGAGGATATTGCGTGCCGATATGGACTCGGGAGCTATTTCACTGCCCAGAAGGACGTTGGACGCCTTGACGATGGCCACGACTTCTTTTCCCTTTTCAAGCCCCAGTCGCTTGACTGAGTTGTCGGTTATCACCGAAGTCACCGTATCCCCTCCTTTGAGACGCAGGGTGACTACACTGTTAACGACTCCCTTGTCGATGTTCTCGACTTGTCCAAACCAGACATTGCGGGCGCTGAGATTGATTTCAATTCTCTTTAATGTTTTCAGAGTTTGCATAGCTTCCTTCGGGTTATCGGTAAAGAACTGCATGAACTGGGAAAACTCTTTTTGCAGGGCATCGATCTGCCGCAGCAGTTTTTTTCCTTCTTCTGTCAAAACGGAGCCGCCTCCGCCGCTCCCGCCGGTTCTCTTGTGCACCAAAGGATAGGGCAGCAGATTATTTATCTGATCCAGTTTCTGCCAGGCAGATTTATACTGGATGCCCAGTGATTGCGCGGCACTGTTGATTGATCCAGTCCGTTCAATCGCCTGCAGAAGTACAACTGCAGGCTTGTCTACAGACCAGCCCATAATTTCATATATACTGTCATATGGTTTTTCCGTTTTCTTTGCCATTTCTCCCGCTCTTTGCGTAAGTATTCATAAAACGCGGCCGTCTCTCTCATTTTCGCTATGACATTTCGACATAACGAATACCCGAAAAAGTCATAGTTTGCACAGCAAAATACAGGCCATGAATACTTTTTTTACAAATAAAAAGATAAAAGTACTCGTAAGATACTGAATAAATATTAAAATATCCGGAACAGCTCCGGCAGACGCAGAGGAAGAGCGACCCTGTTTATTTAAGCAAATCCCTACAGATTCTTCGCACCAATCTACAATTATGGAGGAAAAAGACAATCTCCTACAATTTTGTCTGCATTGATATTCCTGCTACAACAGCGATATCTGCAACAAGGGCAACTGTAGGGTCTCTCCTGTTTTCACCATACATTCAAAATATTACATATTACACAGCATACTGTAGTAAAACTTCAGTCGGTGAAAGAATACTCACAAATATCATGCTACACTCTTTCTGCGCCCTTTAAACGCAAAGTTTAAGTATTACTTTGTAGCATAACACAGGAAAAGACAGGACAAACCGACACTGGTTTCTGCCGGCCACGAGATACAGAGTAGTTTTTTCTAGAAACAGACACATTTCATAAGAGGAAAAATATGTGATTTCAAAAACATCTCAGCAATTTATCCCAGGAGATATTCAGATATGACTTCCACAAATAGAGGAATCACAGCGTCTCAAGCAACCTTACGCACAACAGCTGCATGTATTTTCATTGCATCTCTGCTCGTCATTTTCACAACGGGCACGGTCTTTGCCAAATCTAAAAAAGATGACACTCGGATCGAATTCCAAGGCATAGTCCAGGAGCGTCCGACGGATACACTGCATGGAAAATGGACAATCGGCGGACGAGTAGTTGTCACTGACTCCAAAACGGAATTTGACCAGCATGAAGGCCCGCTCGATCTGGGAAGCTGTGCCGAGGTTGATATTCGCAATGGCCGGGTCCATGAAATCGACAGTGAACCAATGCGGGACTGCAGCTAACCCTCGTTTCTCACACCATCCCGTGACTCCGGATGAAGTCTCATTCCGGTTTTCCTGGAGCCTATCAGCAGTAGTCGATAGCTGGAGAGATTATCCTGCTGAGTTATCTTTTTCCTTCAAGAAGGCTTCATACTCTTCGGGGTGATATTTTTCCATGCAAGAAAGGCAGACAGTATGGCTGAAATCCACTCCTGAGTATTTGTGCAGATAGGATTCAATCTGTTCAAAATACCCTTGGTCGTTTCTAATATTCTTGCAGTAGCAGCATATCGGCAAGATGCCGCGCAGCACTTTAACCTCAGCGAGGGCACTCTGTAGTTGAGCCACCAGTTTTTCGTGCTCCGCTTGAACCTCTTGTCGTTTTGCAATCATTTCACGAAAGGAATGTGCCAGCTCACCAATTTCATCACTGGAGGTCTTTTCTATTGATGTCTGCAATCCATTCCGGGAGATCTGCCTCGTTATATCGGTGAGGTAGACAATGGGCCTGGTAATATTCCGCGCCAGAAAATAGGCACTCACCCCTGCGAGGAAAATCAGGCCGATGGTAAGCGTCGCAATCAGTTTTTGAGCCTGCCATATGGCATAGAAGGCTTCATCTTCATCAATTTTAACAAAAATAGTCCAATCGACTGTTTCCAGGTATTCGCAAACAGTCAGCACAGCCTGTCCGCGATAGTCGATCCCGGTGGAAACCGTATTACTCTGCCGGGCAATTCCGATAGCAAGTGGACAATTGCTCTTTTCTTTTTCTACCTGCCGTTGCAATCCAGCGTCAGGGTCAAACCGGGTTGGAAAGAGAAATGCAGCATCTCCCTCTTCGGTCCTGCGCGCAACTATTATCTCACCGGTCCTGCCTAGGCCGGTATAGTTGCTCACTGAAGAGATAAAACTCTCTACTTCCGATTCGATTATAATACTTCCCAGAAACTCCCCACTAAGCGATAGGGGGCCGCTCAACAGAATGCGAAGATTTTTGCCCTCGTCCAGATATAACGTGTCAGCGGAATAGTGCGAACGGGACCGCTCAAGCAGGCCTGCGTCAATGGGAAGAGTGCCGATGAAATCACCCTGAGCGGTGGATGCAATGGGTACACCTGCTGCAGAAAGGATATGGATATCATGAAAGCTCTCTATAGATGCTTTCGCATCATTGAGGATCCGCACCATTTTGTCCTGGTGCTGCCCTCCATCCCAATTTTTTAGGTATTTTTCTAAACTGATCCGCAGCTGGGTTCTACTCGCAACCAAACGTAACCGCTCTACATTCTGTTCGATAATACTTTCCAGTCTGGCATGCTGGAGAGAGGCAACAGATTGCAGCTGCTTGTAAATCTGTTCTTTAAGGGTGTTTTTCTCGGAGGTGTAGAAAACCACACCGGCTAACAACAACAGGGAGAGTGAACTGCTGAACAGGATGGTAAATATTTTCGTGCGTATTTTCATAGACGTTATGCAGATCCCCTTGTGGCGCCATTGCTGGCAGAGTACCACTCCGACTACAGCCCTATTCCTAACATTCTATTCTTTTTTATTAGCCTTTTCAAGTAGGTTTCCAGGTTTCATCAGTAGAGGCACTGGATTCGATAGGATTGCAGTCCGGTTGTGGTGTCCTGCCAGTGGCAGGAGCAGCATAAAAAATCCTGATTACGTACGAAGCTCAGCCAAATCGCATGCATTTCCAGTGACTCCGCAGCTAGGGGACTGATTTTATTTTTCTTCTTGAATACGGGAGACAGATTTATTTTCACAATACAACGTGAAAAAAAATCTGTCCCCTCAGTCTTTCCTAGAAAAATTAAATCTGTCTCCCAAACAAAAAGATCCTAGCTGAGGATTATACGTAATCAGGAAAAAAATGGGGCATAACACCCCATTTC
>JAZBNU010000400.1:0-6410 GCA_036350815.1 Desulfopila sp. | reverse complement strand
GTACCTTCCTTTCAGCAGGAATGGGTACTGCGGTGACGGGTACTTTTGATCTTTTCATTACTTGTTTAGAAAGGGGAGTTGTAAAAGTCAGAAAAGGTTTCTCGTGTGCTCCCATGACGATGAGATCGCAGTTTGAGTTGACTGACTGTAGTAAGATCTGCTCTTCGACATTGCCAAACACAACTTTATTTTCAATTTTTAAGCCGAGTTGTTCCGGATAAAGTCCATCTTCTAAACCGAGATGCTGCCGAATAAAAGCCTGGCGATTTCTATGTGCCATTTTCTCGAAAGCTGCGTCTCTTTCCCGATTGAGTATTTTCTTTTTATCATCTTCGCTGACATAATACATGGCAAGAGTCATAGCTGAGCTTTGTGAAAAGGTGTCTATGACATGTAAGCAGATAATTTCGGCGTTAGACTGTTTCGCCAGACTAAGTACGTTCTGGTACACCCTGGGGGCGGATTCCGTCAGGTCTGTGGCGTAAAGAATTCTTTTGATATGGTTGTTGTCGGTCAATGTATCCTGAACCATTTGAATAGTTTTGTTTGGGTTCATAAGGCGGCTCCTTGCTTTTGATTGTGTTGATAAATTTGTTCTAGTAACTTTCTACTAGCAAAGGACGTGCCTGAATAATAATTTCATTAGATACAGTGGCTTATGAGTTTTGACGCTTGCAGGGTAACTGAAATTATGCAACATAAATGCATTTTTGCATTAAGTTAGAGCTTTCTGGAGAGGGTTGACTGATGGACACCTAAAATTTTTGCAGCTTCGATCTGACTCCCGCATTCCTCTATGGTTTGTCTGATAATATCTTTTTCGAACTGAGAAACCTGTTGGCTGAGAGTTCCGTCGTAGCGTGATCCCTGGCCTGGAGTGTCTATAGTTTTTGTGGCTGCCCATTCGTGAACATGTTTTGCTGTGATTTCTCCTCCTCCGGTAACAATAAGCAGGCGCTGAATGAGGTGGGAGAGCTCCCGAACATTACCTTTGAAAGGGAGTTGCGCGAGTTCGTTGAGGGCCTCAGGTGCAAGAGCAGCCTCAATCCCAAATCTGGTTGAGTACTGTTCGAGAAAAAAACGAGCCAGAGGGGGGATCTCTTCCGTACGCTCCCGCAGAGGTGGGAGCTCGATCTGTAAACCGTTGAGTCGAAAATAGAGATCGTCCCGGAATATTTTATGGGCCATCATGGCTTCCAAATTTCTATTTGTCGCTGCAATAACAGTGCAGTCAACAGAGATCGGACTTGTCCCCCCCACAGGATAAATCTGACTTGTCTCGAGAAACTGGAGGAGTTTGACCTGGAGAATGTAGGGAAGTTCACTGATTTCATCAAGAAATACTGTCCCGCCATTTGCTGCGAGTATGCGGCCTTTTTTCCCTCCTGCTGTGGCACCGGTAAAGGCACCGCCTGTATGTCCAAAAAGTTCCGATTCCACAAGTTGATCAGGAATAGCCCCACAATTTATAGCAATAAAAGGCCCTTTTCTTCTTGGGGACTGGTCATGAATAAAGCGGGCAAACATTGTTTTTCCGACCCCCGATTCTCCCGTAAGAAGGACAGGTACAGGAAACTTTGCAACCTGCAGTGCGAGGTTGAGCTGTTTTTTCATCTTAGTACTTTTTACAACTATCCCGTTTAACGTATACTGCTGCGTTTCTGCGATGGAGTGCTCGTCTCTGGCTGCAGCGTGTATGGCCAGTTCAACAGATTCAGGAGAGCCGCTTTGAAGAACCGACTGTAGCGACATATCTCTATCATTAACGAGTACATAGAGGAGTTCACCTGCATCATCAAATATTGGTGTACCTGTTGCCAGAATTGACCTGCCACTTTTGGTGGGCTGTATAATGGAGAGGGTTTTTTTCTTTTGTACAACACGCTGGAAGAGGTTTGGTGACCAGCCTACCCGTTTGGAGAGTTCTATGACATTGGATCCAAGAACCTCAGAGGCTGGGATTTCAAATAATTCGCTAAATCTACTGTTTATCGCAATTGCAATGCCTGTGGAGTCGGTGAGTAATATTCCATCTGTACTGTAATTTAAGAGGATCCTGGCAAAATCCTTCACATCAATAGTAGGTAATATATTAAGCCGTGGCATTTGAAATCCATTTACTTTGTTGAAGAATTAGACGAAATATTTCATGCAGAGTGCACGGTCCTGCGCATTTTGTCAATCGATTGATCACCAGCAAGTACAAGGCTTAGCTATTCCCTTGGTGCAGCTGAATTTACACCTCTCAGGGAAGAGTATCTGAACCTGCATTTTGCACTCTACAACAATAGGCAGCTCAAGTGGAGTTGTGTTGCGATGTGTAGAGGTTTTTTTTATGTCTACCTTGGCCCTGAGGTGCTGCGTTAAAAGCTTTAAAGAGGATTAATGTTTTATATGCATAGCTTAGTGATAATAGACCAGGTAAACCTCTTCCAGCTACCACTTAGTGGTCTTGAAAAACACTTTCATACCCGCTTAAAATTAAATCTGACTACCCCGGCCTTGGAAGTGGAAGCACTTGCTGAACTTCAGAGGCAATGAGAAAAGAAGAACCTGATTACCCCTGAAACTCAGCACCGTTACTTTCTGGGGGACAGGATTGTTCTTTTCTCAGGTGACTGCAGCCTGGATGGCTGCAGTCAAGCCTCCAGGATGGGTTTATGGCGTCCCGTGAAAAGAGTGATCCTGTCCCACATGGGCCTGCTGATCTTTAGGGGTAGTCAGAAAGAAGAATATTCATACATCTTTTTCTTGTATGGAGAAAGTGTAATGAAGAAAAACACACAGTTCTCTTCTATCCTTCCCGTTTCTCCATTCCCTTGTCTTTTAATATCATCATCTACGACTATATATTTCTGCGTCTCAGTGCCATCTGAGCTTTGTATGTTTTTCTACAATAATAACAAAAAACTAGATAAAGAAGAAGAGCTTCTGTCATAGTGGTTTTTATTAATAAAATTCGGGGGGGGATGGCATGTGCAACTCAATAGTTAACAAAAAATTATTACTCTACCTGAAAAAAGCAAACTGCATACTTGTTCTGAGTGCAGCTTTAATGTGTTCATGGGCAACACATGCTTCTGCGGCTTATTTCCAACCCGCTTTACTTAAGCGGTGTACCTGGAACGGTCCTCGGTGCTTTGCTGTGGGGCGGTGAAGGGAACACTCATTATGGTGACACTGTTACCGGTGTTGGTGATGTTAATGGAGACGGATTTGATGATGTGATTATAGGTGCTCCAGACGTAAGAACATCAGGACTAAATTTCTCTGCAGGGGAAGCTATTCTTTTTTATGGTACACGGGGTACTTTTGGTTCAAGCATGGTCAAAAACCTGTTTTCCGATGGTATGAATGCCAGTGAAGGGGTACGATTTCGAGGTGTTGCCCAAAATCAAAAAGTTGGACAGGGTATTGCCGGGGCTGGCGATGTTAATGGTGACGGCTTCAGCGATTTCCTTATTGGTTCCAACGAAGGTGACCAGGGAACGATCTATCTTATCTATGGTAAGAGTTCGCAAATAAGTTCCAGCGTCGAGTTTTCCCTCAGTTCCTCCGCGCTCAATGGTACTAATGGAGTCACGATCCGGGGTGGAGCCGATTATACATGGCTTGGTGCCGCGGACAACTACATGTCTGGTGCTGGGGATGTCAATGGCGATGGGTATGCTGACATCCTTCTACTTGCTGAAAATGCAGCTTTTGAAGGAAAAGTATTTCTTATTTATGGCTCAGCAACAGGCATCGGGTCTGGTAATGCGCTTGATCTCTCAACCATGAGCACTAATGAAGGAGTTGTGATCAGCAACTCTGGTTCTATCGAGTACTGGAGTGCAGTTTCTGGGGCAGGAGATGTGAATGGTGATGGATATGATGATATCCTGCTCGGCTCTCTCAAACTCTATCTTGCACCAAACTCAGCGGATGACACCGGCGGAGCTGTCATCCTTTATGGCTCCGGCAGTGGATTGGGTACATCTGGTGCTTTAACAGTCTCTGAAACAATGCTTGATGGGACTAATGGTACCAGGTTTATTGGTCCCTCCCCTTGGGGAAACGGTGCTGGAAACAGGGTGAGCAGTGTGGGAGATGTCAATGGCGATGGATTTTCTGATTTTACCATAGCTGCACCAAACTGGGGCTACTGGACTACCCATGCCAATCAGGGAAACGGACGGGTCTATCTGGTATATGGTAACTCGGCCCCTTTGGGTGCTTTGGGGGATGAAGGCACTCTGTTCATGATCAACCTCAATGGCTCAAATGGAACAAAACTCAATGGCCCCAACAACTACACCTATTTGGGCTGGAGTATCTCCTCACTTGGAGATATCAACGGTGACGGTCTTGCCGACATACCCGCATCCGCCCATTATGAAGATTCCCAAAAGGGAAGAACATATGTGGTGTATGGAAGACAAGGAGGAATTAACAGCAGTTCAGATTACGATATTGGCAGCATCTTCACTCAGCATGGTACGAAAATGATTGGGGCAAATGAGAATGAAAGGTCCGGTACAGATATATCTGGAATTGGAGACTTTAATGGGGATGGTGTCTCTGATATTATTATTGGAGCCCCAGAGGCAAACAATCCTCTTGGCGGATCCTTTGGTTGTGGTAAGGCATACCTTGTATGGGGAGATGGAGTAACAACAACAACCTCGACAGTTAAAGCGTACGTTATGAAAGGGGATGCGCCAAAGCGGGGCATTGGAATGACAGGTGACGGCAGACATACCTACCCTCTTTCAGGTGTGTGGATCGACTATGATGATGGCAGTTATTCAAATGGGGCAAGTCTGGAAACAGTCATTTTTAGCAGGTTGACACCAACAGGAAGCGGACTTCCCACCGATCTTGCTAATGGCTATTGGCAACTGCAGACAAATAGAACAGGATGGACATCTGCAGAACTGACCTTTAAATATTCGTTAAATACTATTGGCATACTTGATCCCGGCAGCCTCAGCCTCTACCGTGCCGATGCGGCCGCCGGCCCATATGAAAGAATAACCACAACCTCAAACAGTACCAACAGCACCTTGACTGCAACCGTATCAAAACTTGGCTATTTTGCCATTGGTATACCTCAACCTGGACCAGAGATTGATGTCGTTGGAAATGGATTATCCATTGCTGATGGCGATGCAACTCCAAGTGATCTTGACGGTACAGATTTTGGGATTGTTGATGTTGTAGGCAGTGGATATGTGGACCATACCTTTACAGTCAGAAACCTGGGAATTGACGACTTGTCACTTACCGGTTCCCCCACAGTATCTCTTTCTGGGGACAACGCATCGGACTTCTCTGTTGTTACTCAACCTAACGCCTTGATTCAAGCTGGTGCCACAAGTGATTTTATTATACGATTCGCACCAACTGTGGAAGGAGAACGCACCGTCACCGTGCAAATTGAGAATAACGATTCCGACGAAGACCCATATAGCTTCACCCTAAAAGGTGGAAAAAACCAAAAAAGTGGGACCCGGTACTATATCCTTAATACCCCTGATGGTAAAGCTGTTATAATAGCACTTTGATTTTTAACTCAACTATTACGTGTGGTATGCATGTCGCAAAAGCGACGCGGGGGAGCGAGCCATATCGAGCCACCCGAAGGGTGAAAAACCTGTTGATGGCAAGTATTCATCGAATGTACAAATAGTACCACAGAACGCTCCAATAAACGCAATGATAATCGCCAGGAATAACAGTGTATAAATACCATCATCGAGGGTTTTACATGGAATATTCGGGATAGCGATATTCAGCGCCGGGCACAGGAACAGAGGTAGTCATCACAGAGGTGGACTTCGATGGTCGTGTGCTTTAATCTCTCCAACCTGGACAGCCGCTCACAATATTCCATTGGGCTTCTGTTTTCCTTGGCGACCACTGTAATAGCCGCAGCGAGGTCGTTGGAATTGAGCGGCCAGACATGGAGGTCACCAACGACGCTGTCGCCGTCTGATTCGATGGCATCAACTATGGTGGTCCTGATGCTCCGGTCGACACTGCCGTCCAACAGAATCATGGCGCTGCTGCGGAGTAATCCCCACGCCCACCGTGCGATCAGAAGTCCACCGATGATACCCATGACAGGGTCGAGAACCGACCAGCCCAGGAACTTTCCTGTGATGAGAGCGACAATGGCCAAAATTGAGGTCAGGGCATCCGCGACAACATGCAGATACGCTGCTCGAATATTATGGTCATGGTGATGATGTTCGTGTTCGTGGTGATCGTGCTCGGAATGATGATCGTGGTGGTGACCATGATCGCCATGAGACGCGTCGCCGGCGTGAAGCATCCAGATGGATGCCACATTTACCGCGAGACCGGCCACTGCAACGACTATCGCCTCATTAAAGGCAATGGGCACAGGATTGATGAAGCGAGTCACG